>NZ_JBFUEN010000005.1:0-271650 GCF_056403915.1 Terrabacter sp. P2_E3 | reverse complement strand
GATCAGCCTGGACCAGGCGGCGGTCGTGGCCCGGCACACCCCGGCCGCGTTCGACACCACGGTCGCGGAGTTCGCCCAGCACGCGACGGTGACCCAGCTGCAGCGCACCGTCACCCGCTACGACTTCACCCTCCAACCCGACAGCGTCGACGACCGCGGCCGAGGCCTCCCCGGAGAGATGCTGCCCGGTGAGATGCCGGCCGGTGACGAGAGCGGGGAGGACAGCGGCGGTGGGTCGGGGAAGCAGGTGCCGGTCGAGCCGGCGCACCTGAGCATGGGCCTCGACGCCGACGGGCGGTTCCGGCTGCGCTACGACGCCCCGGCCGAGGTCGGCGCCCTCGTCGAAGCCGCCCTCGCCGAGGCCAAGGACCACCTCTTCCACACCCTCACCTCCGACGGGCAGGAGCCCGACCGGCAGCTGCTCAACGGCGACGTGCTGCACCCGACCTGGACCGAGGTCGACGGCGGCCGGCCCCGGGTCACGTGGGCCGACGCCCTGCTCGTGCTCGCCACCCGCTCCCTCGACGCCGCCACCACGGCACGCTCAGACGGACCTGGCGACTCCGGTGGTTCGCGCGGGGCGGCCCGCCGGGCTCGCTACCGGGTACAGGTCCACCTCGACACCAACGGTGGCTGGCTCACCGGCCGCCCCCGCCTGCCCCAATACATCACCAACCAGCTGACCTGTGACGGGACCCTGACCCCGGTCTGGGAGACCGACGGACACCCCGTCAACGTCGGCCGCGCCCACCGCGTCGTCCCCCACCGCACCCGCATCCTGGTCCTGGACCGCGACCGCGGCTGCCGCTTCCCCGGCTGCGCCTCCACCCACCACCTCGAGATCCACCACCTCCGGCACTGGCGCGACGGCGGACCCACCGACACCACCAACCTCCTGGCCCTGTGCACCTTCCACCACGACGGACACCACCGCGGCGAGTTCACCCTCACCGGCGACCCCACCCACCCGGACGGGCTCACCTTCCACACCGACACCGGCCTGCTCATCGGCCCACCCCAGAAACCACCCCCACCACCCACGCCGCCCCCGACACACCGGCTCACCCTGGCCCCCGACCCCAACCAACCGGACGGGCCAGACGGGCCGGACGAGTCAGACGGGGCACACGAGCCGGACCGCCGCAGACCACCAGCCCGACTCGGTCGCCGCTACCCCGCGCCCTCCGGTGGCACCCTGCACCTGCACCTCGTCGACTTCACCCCGACCTGAGGGCGCGGCCGCCTGACGCGAACGGGGCTCAGGCCCACATCGGCATCAGGCCTGTGTGGCGCCGATCCCCTCAGCGGCCGTCACGTCGGTCCGCTCCACGACGCGTCCTCGGACGAACCACACGAGGATCAGGCCCGCGACGATGATGATGAAGCTGAACGACCCCGCGACGGTCAGCAGGGTGTTCTGGGTCCCGTTCGTGCCCACCTCGTCGATGCCACCCGTCGACAGCAGGACGAAGGGGTCGGTCAGCCCGTGGAGCACGATCGCCGGGATGATCGATCGCGTCACGCGCATCGTGAGGTACATGCAGACACCGAACCCGAACGTGTAGGCCATCGTGACGCCCACGGTCGAGACCGCTTGACCGCTCAGCAGGTTGACCGAGTGGAGCGCCGCGAAGACCAACGAGGAGACGAGCGCCACGACGCGCTCCGAGTGACCCGCATCGCGCAGCATCTTGACCGCGATGCCGCGCGTCAGCACCTCCTCGACGAGTCCGACGAGCAACCCCGTCACGATCGTGAGCACGATGACGGCGATGCCGTACTTCCCGTAGTCCGGGCCGATCACGCGCAGCACGATGGGGATCGTGACGAGGATCGGGCCCAGCCACATCCACCGCGACCCACCGATCGGCTGCGGGCCGAAGATCTCGCGCGTCCAGCCCATCGCCCACAGGAAGACGCCGAGGACGACAGCGCCGACGATGAGCGCGAAGGTGACGTCGACGAAGACGCTGCCGACGGTCGTCAGCAGCTCCTCCTCACTCTGTCGGGCGAAGACCCTCGACGCGAGCAGGCCCGCGCCGAGGTAGATGGCAAGGTAGACGACGACGAGGGGCACGAGCCTCCAGAAGCCGCCCCGGTCGAAGAACGAGCGCAAACGGCCCCTGAGTGCTGTGGCTGAGACGTCGGACATGTGGACCTCAACTCCCCTGTCGTGCGATGAGGCTGACACGTCGGCGGGTCAGCGAGTCACCACGATCATCACCCATCGCTCTGCTCGATGCCATGCGGGTTCGTCACGCCGCGGCCCCTGCCTGCGCCATACTCCCCACGTGACAGGGGACGAACCGACGCGGTGGGTCGACGGTAACCTTCACCGCTACGGAGGACGGCAGAACGTTCTCCGCGAGATGGCCGCGGCAGACGTACCAGCGGTCGTCGCGGTCCAGGAGCCGGGCGCGGTCCTCGGGCTGGCCGACGTCTTCTCGCAGGACGAGCACCCGTTCCCACGCGAGGCGATCGCCGAACGCTGGCTGCGTGAGATCGACCTCCCGGGGACCGACTGCTTCGTGGTCGTGCGCGACGACGCGGTCGCCGGTTTCGCCGCCACCCGTGGTGACGAGTTCCTGCACTTCGGCATCGCCGTCGAGCACTGGGGCACGGGCCTGGCCACGCTCGCGCACGACGACGTCCTCGACCACCTGCGTGGCGGCAGGGTCACACAGGCCCGGCTCCGCGTCTTCACCGGCAACGACCGAGGACGCCGCTTCTACGAGAAGCACGGCTGGCGGCCGACCGGCGAGCGCAGCAGGAGCTCGTTCGCGCCCTGCCCCGAGCTCCTCGGCTACGCGCGTCACCTCTGAGAGCGCCCGACCGCCCAGGTCGAGTACGCATACGGACGCGGTCCACGACAGGGAGCCGCGAGGATGGCGCCCATGGGCGCGGAAGAGTCGGCGGAGGGCCGGTGGGGACTCAGCCTGCCGTGGTGGTCACTGGCCATCGGCGTCCTGACGACGGCGTTCCTGGTCGGTCTGGCCTTCGCGCTGCTCGTCATGCACGCCCTGACCTTCGGCTTCACCTCCGTCGCGGGGCTCGGTTCGGTCGACGAGCCGGACGTCGACCGCTACGAGCTGGCGCTGGCGGTCGGCATCGGCACCAACGTCTTCGGCGCGCTGGGCCTGTCGCGACTGGCCCTCCGGACGCGGGCCGCCGCGTGGCCCCGGGAGCTGACGGCTCTGCTGATCGCCGTGGTCACCGGTGCGCTGGCCACAGCCGGGATGCTCGCAGTCCTGGGGATCGACCCCCTGCTGCTCGTCGACGGCCTCTGACATCGACGCGCCGACGGCGTCAGCCCTGGGGGTCGACGTCCACGGGGCGGTCAGCCGTCCTGCCCTCGTCGCGGCCGGCGGCGCGCCGGTCACGACGGCCGCGGACGACGGCGATGACGAGGCAGGCCACCATGCCGAGGAGGAAGAGAGGCAGGGCCGCCAGGTAGCCGAGGAAGAGGACGGCGTCCGAGGGAGCCGGGGCGCAGCCGAAGCCGAGACCCGTGCACTGCCCCGAGGCGTTGTAGTCCGGGAGCGTCAGGTGCAGCACGAGCACGAGGACGGCCGGGACGATCCAGAGCAGGCCGAGGGCGACGATGTACGGGCGAACGCTGCGTGGCTCCACACCCCCACCCTCGCCCATGACCGCCGGCCGCGCATCGTCGCCCCTCCTCAGCGCCGCCGACTCCCGCATCGCGTCGACGAAGCCGAACGTCCGCATCCGCTCCTACGGTGACGGCATGGCCACTCACTGGACCCTCGGCTGCGTCGCTTGACGGTCACAGCTCCTTGCGGAAGTGCACGTCGGCCGCGTCCGCCGTGGGCACGCCCTCCCAGCGGAAGATCTCGCGATAGCCCTGCTTCTCGTAGAAGCCGGGAGCCTGGAACGTGAACGACGTGACGAAGACGTGGCTGCAGCCACGCGACCGCGCCTCGGACTCGAAGTCGGCGAGCAGTCGCTCCCCCAGCCCGGTCCCGCGCACGTCCTCACGCACCCAGGTCATGCCGATGCCGGCCGCGACACCCCAGGTCCAGCCGCTGACGCCGGCCGCCAGCTCCCCCGACGCGTCCTCGAACCGGACCGTCAGCTCGCGGGCCGCCGGCGTGCCTGCAGTCGCGGCCGCGTTGACGTCGTCCAGCTCGTCGGAGAGCCGCTGGTCGAGGGCCCCATCGGCCTCGCCGACGGCCGACGTGAATCCCCGTGCCTCGGTCACGACGGGCGATCATGCCACGCCTCCGAGAGGGCGCGCACCCTCCACGACGCGCGCCCCTCGGTGTCGGGTGAGGCCCGCGTGTTCGAGCTCCGCACCCACGACCCGGTCGCGGGCACGTGGCCCTCGATGGTCGAGGGCAGCGACACCGGGTGTTGCCGTCGATGACGGAGTAGTCGCCGGTGCGGGGCCGACGCCGCACCGGTGCTGCCGGACCAGCCGATGATGCGTCCCTGATGTCCCCCGACGGGCACGTCGAGCACGACGACGGCGCGCCAGTCAGAGGCGCGCGATGACCTCGTCGAGCATCGTCTCGGTGAGCTTGCCCGTGAAGGTGTTCTGCTGGCTCACGTGGTAGCTGCCGACGAGTCGCACCCGCCGCCCGGTGTCGGTCGCCAGCACGGCCTCGGCACCGTGGCCGAACCTCGGCTTGGGTCTCGGCACGTCCCACCCCCGGCGGCGGGCCGCCCCGAGCGCCGCGTCCCAGGCGATGGACCCGAGGGCGAGCATCGAGCGCAGCCGCGGCTCGGAGAGCTCGAGGTCCCGGTCGAGCCACGCCGCGCACGTCGCCTTCTCCTCGCTCGTGGGCTTGTTGGCGGGCGGGGCGCACCGGACGGCGGCGACGATGCGCAGGCCCGTCAGCACGAGCCCGTCGCCCGAGGCCACCGACGTGGGCTGGCTCGCGTACCCACCTCGGTGGAGGGCGGCATACAACCAGTCGCCGGAGCGGTCGCCGGTGAACATCCGACCGGTCCGGTTGGTGCCGTTGGCCGCCGGGGCCAGGCCGACGACGAGCACCTCCGCGTCCGGGTCCCCGAAGGAGGGCCCGGGGCGCCCCCAGTACGGCTGGTCGGCGAACGCCGCGCGACGTCCCGCCGTCGCCACCGACTCCCGCCACGCGACGAGCCGCGGGCACGCGCGGCACACGCTGATGCGGGCATCGAGCTCGCGTATGCCGTCCGCACCCGTGGCTAGTCGGCGCACCTGCGCAGGGGTGGCCGCGACCGGTGTCTCGAACGTGGCCGGGTCACCCGGCCAGCCCGAGCCCGCCGGCACCGGCGACAGGAAGAGGCCGCCGGTGACGGGGTGCTGGGCCGGGTTCGGCAGGTCGGCGGGGCACATGGCCCCACGCTAGGCCGACCCGGCCCGCCCGTAGGTTCTAGGACTTGGTCTTGATCGGTGTCCCGGCGGCGTCGAGCACCCACCACACGTCCTTGACCGCCTGCCCCGTCACGTCACCGGGCTTCGTGTCCTTGGCCCAGTAGTAGAGCGGCCATCCACCCAGGGTGAGCTGCTTCTTGCCGTCCGGCGTGTCGATCGCAGCGACCGTGCCGGTGACCCCGGACGCCGTGGGCGCGGCCGCACCCATGAGGGCCGGTGGCCAGGCCGCCAGGCACTGACCCGTGCAGGCGCTCGTCGCGCCACCCTTCGTGTCCTTGTCGAACATGTAGAGCGTCATGCCCTTGCCGTCCGTCACGATCGTCCCGAGGGACGAGGTCGCCGTCTTGAGCTCGGCGACCTCGGCGCCGCCACCTCCGGCCGGAGTTCCGGCGGACGTGGAGGCCGACGGTGACGGGGCTGCCGGGCTGGCAGGGTCGGGAGTCGACGACCCACAGGCCGTCGTGAGCACCAGGACCGCGGCGGCGAGCGCCGTCGTGCTGATGGATCGGGTTCGCATCATGATGACCTCCTCGATCTCGACGCCCGGGTGGCGTCCATGTCGGATACGTCTCCCGGCGTGAGACGGTTCAGGGGTCGACAGAGTGAACCTGACGCGCCGCGCAGGCGTCTCTGGACGGTGGAGCACCAGTGAGGAGGTGGCTGCGGGATGCCGCTGGACGACGAGGCGGTCGCTGAGATCTACCGCGAGCACGGGCCGATGCTGCGACGCGTCGTCTGGCGCGCGACGAGCGACGCCAACCGGGTCGAGGACATCGTCCAGGAGGTCATCCTGCGCGTGTGGAAGCAGGCGCCCGAGGCCGACAACCTGCGCGCCTACCTCATCACGACCGCCCGCCACCTCATCGTCGACCAGCACCGTGCCGCCGGCCGGCGCCCCCAGCAGGCGCAGCTCGTCGACGTGGCCGAGGCGGACTCCGCCCTCGACCGCGCCCTCGACCAGGTGCTCGTCGAGGAAGCCCTCGGCCGCCTCCAGACCAACCACCGAGAGATCGTGCGCTACCTCTACTTCGAACGCCTGACCGTCGCCGAGACCTCCACCCGCGTGGGGGTGCCCGAGGGCACCGTGAAGTCGCGGGCCTACTACGCCGTGCGCAACCTGCGCGTCATCCTCGACGAGATGGGAGTGACGAGATGACCACCGGATCGGACGACCTGCACGTGCTGCTCGGCGCGTACGTGCTCGGTGGCCTGTCCGACGACGACCACCGTGCCTTCAGCGAGCACCTGCGCGCGTGTCGGCAGTGCCAGACCGAGCTCGGCCAGGTCTCCGGGATGCCGCGTCTGCTCGACCTCGCCGGCCCCGAGGGCGGGCCGCACCTCAGCGACACCCCCGTCGCCGTGCCCGCTCCCCTCCTGACCGACCACGACGACGAGCACCTCGTCACCCTGCTCGGTGAGGTCGGCCGACGCCGCCGCCGACGTCGGGCGTGGATGTCCGTCGTGGCCGCCGCGGCCGCGGTCGTGCTCTTCGCCGCCGGCGCCTGGCTCGGTCCGCAGCTGCTGACACCCACCACGCCGACACTGCCGACGACGCACGTCGCTGCGGCCGCCGTCGCGGGCAGCCAGGTCCGGATCGACATCGCCCTCGTGACGCGCGGCTGGGGGACCCAGCTCGACGTCAACTGCGAGGACATGCCGACCAACGGTGAGCTCGCCCTCTGGGTCATCGACCGGAGCGGCAAGGCGACGACCGCCGCGTCGTGGCGGGCGACCCCCGCCGGCTACTCCCGCGTCACGGGCGCGACGGCCTTGCGACCCAACGAGATCCAGGCACTCGAGGTGCGCACCGGCACCGGCAAGGTGCTCGCCGAGGCCCGCACGTGAGCCGGCCGACCTGACGGCCCGGGGCACGCCTGAAGAGCACGCCTGAGGGCCCGGCTCGCGACTGATCAGGTCTGCGATCCCGGGCCCTGATGGCGGTTAACGTACCTCAACGGGCCAGCCGCCCAAGCGATTCGGGGTGTGGTGCGGGGCAGCCCCCCTGCCCCGCACCGTTTCCCCTGACACTCAGAGCCTCTTCAGAGGTGGTTGATACACCGCAGACCTCACAAGCCGGACGGCAGCCGCGTCGCCGGCGGCGTGACCGAGACCTTCTTCCCGGCGACGGTGACCTCACTGAGCCACATCGTCCGGCCGGGCACCTCCGAGCCGATCGAGTCGGGCGCCCACGCGTGGTAGACCATGAGCACGCGCCCGTCCTTCTCGAGGAGCGCGCAGTGGCCCGGGCCCGCCGCGACGTCGCTGCTCGTCAGCACCGGATCGGGGTCCTTCGTGAAGGGCCCGGTCGGGGACGCCGCCGTGGCGTGCCCGACGGCGTACCGGTCGCTGCCGTAGTCGTTGGCGGAGTAGAAGAGGTGGAAGACGCCGTCCCGCTCCCACACGAAGGGCGCCTCGACGAGCTGGCCCTCCCATGGGAGGTCCTGTCGGATCAGGCGTCTCGGCTCGCCCTCGAGTCGCAGTCCGTCGGCCGACAGTCGCTGGACGGAGATCCACGTGTCCCTGCCGACGGCGTTGCCGTCGTTCTTCCAGTAGAGGTATGCCGTGCCGTCCGACGCGACGAAGGGTGACGCGTCGATGGAGCCGCCCTGGTCCTGCTCGCAGACGAGGGGCTTGCCGCTCGTGTCGCGGTACGGGCCCTTGGGGTCGTCGGCGACGGCGAGACCGATGCACTGGATGGCGGGGTCCGGCGCCATCGTCGTGTAGTACATGACCCACCGGTCGCCGAAGCGGTGCGCCTCGGGCGCCCAGACCTTGCCGGGTGTCGTCCACGACGCGAGCTCGGGCAGGGCGTCACTGCCCTGGGTCCACGAGGCGAGGTCGTCGCTGACGAGCGTCTGGACGTTCATCCCGTTGCCGTTGGTGGCGATGGCCACCCAGCCGTCGCCGTCCGGGAGGATCTGCGGGTCGGGGAAGTTGCTCGGCCAGACCGGATTGGTCGCGGCCGGTGCTGCCTGCGTGGCGGGGGTGGTCACGGTGCCTCCGGGGTCGGTGGACAGGCTGGTCGGGGCCCCGCCCCCGCACCCGGCGAGGAGCACGGCTGCGAGGGCGACGGTGGTGGTACGGATGAGGGTGCGCCTCATCCGGCGCCCGGGTCGGCCGGCCAGCTCGACGCATAGAACCGCAGGTGGTCGACCTCGGCGGTGACCGCCGGGCTCGACCCGCCGTGCGCGACGAGCCCGATGCGCGGGTGGGTGTCGGTGCGGAACGTCCACGTCGCTCCCCACGTCCAGTGCACGCCGTCGCGGCTCGTGCCGGCCCGGTAGAGGTGCTCGCCGGCGGCGTTGCGGTGGTGGGCGAGCCGCAGCCACAGCGTCGTCGCCGACGTGCCGATGACGGCACCGCCGTAGCTCGTCGGCCCGTCGGGAGCGGCCGGGTCGGCGGCGGTCTCCCGGCCGAACTCGGTCTGCCGGGTGTTCCAGATCGCGACGTTGGAGAGGCGCGCGAAGTCGTCGTCGTCCTCGTAGGCGACGAGACCGACCTGCTGGTAGTTGCGCACGGTGTCGACGCCGAGGTCGAGCGTCGTCCTCGCCTCGGCGATCCAGTCGCCGTCGCCCGGGGTGTCGTGGAGCAGGACACTCGCGGTGTTGCCGCCGCCGACGAGGTCGGCGCCCTCGACCGGCCAGCGCAGGCTGCCGCCGGAGACGGTGACGGCCGGGTTGCGCCGCACCCACGTGAAGCCGGCGAGGCTCGGGTCGTCGAACTCCTCGGACTCGAGCAGGGCCCCGGCCACGGGCACGGGCGCGAGGCCGGTTGCGTCCGTGGCTGCCGGGTTGACCACGACGTTGTCGACGACCGCGTTGCTGCTGCTGAGGCGTACGGGGGCGGCAGCGGGCCTGGTGTCGCCGGACACCTGCACCCGGGCCACGACGTCGGCGAGGTCGCTCTCGGTCACCTCGGCGGTGAGCCCGTCGGCCGTCGCCTCGACGGTGAGCGTGCGCCACGCCCCGGTCGGGAGCGGGGACAGCGCCGTCGTCGACGAGCGCACGGTGCCGTCCCGCTCGACCTGGGCCGTGAGCCGGGCGCCCTTGGGGTCGAGCGTGACCTTGACGGCGGGGTCGCGACCGAGCAGGACCCGGAGCGGCTCGGTGCCGCGGTGGTCGAGGCGCACGTGGACCGGGCCGGTCGGGGCCGAGGCGGTCGTCGAGGCGGTGCCGTGGACGAGGGCCGTCCGCCCGGCCACGGGATCCGTCGGCCCCGCGCCCAGACCCCTGAAGCCGCTCGCGGACGGGTCGGTCGGTGTGACCCCGAGCCCGGAGGCCAGCGACGGCGCCGGCTGGGGCGTGTCCGAGGGTCCGGCGCCCGCACGGGTGCGCGGCCAGCCGTCGACCCAGTCGAGGCGGTCGAGGAGCATCGGTCGACGGTTGATGCCGAAGGTCGTCGTCAGCCAAGGGTTCGTCCGGTCGATGGCGTGGTAGGCGATGAAGTCGCGCCCCTCGGCATCCGTGACGACGGCGTGGTGGCCGGCGCCGACGAAGCGGTTGCCGTTCTGCGTCAGGACCGTCGTGCCGCCGACGCGCGACGTGAGGAGCGAGGTGCCCTCGGCGTCGACGAACGGCCCGAGCGGCGACCGCGAGCGACCGGCGAAGACGGAGTAGCCCGTCGTCGGACCCGCGCAGCAGTTCGCGGCCGAGCCCATGAGGTAGTAGAAGTCGCCGTGGCGCACCACGTAGGAACCCTCGTAGCGGTTGTCGACGGCGACCTGTGTGGCCGGGCCGACCGGGGTCAGGCCGTCGGCCGACATCCTCGTCACCCACAGGCCGCCGAAGTAGCTGCCGTAGTAGAGGTAGCGCTGGCCGTCGACGTCCGTGAAGCCCGCCGGGTCGAACGTCCAGAGGAACCCGCCACCCGACGCCGGCCGGGGTGGGACGGCCGGCGCGGGGGCGGGAGTCCAGGGACCTGCCGGGGTGGGCGCCGTCGCCGCACCGATCGCGGAGTCGTCACCGGGGTTGAGGGTCGTGTCCGTCACGGTGAAGTAGAGGACGTACCGTCCTGCGACATAGCGGATGTCGGGCGCCCACAGGCCCGACGTCGCGGTCGCCCACGAGGGACGGTTGCCCGCGTCGAAGACCGTGCCGAGATACTCCCAGCTCGACCAGTCTCGGGTGCGCGCCACGTGGATCGCGCCCGGTGCGTCACCCGCGCGCAGCGGGTCCGACGTCGCATACGCGTACCACCAGCCGTCGCGTCCGCGGATGACGGACGGGTCGGCGAAGGTGTCCGAGAACGCGTCCGAGACGGCGTTGTCGTAGGTCGATGGGGCGGCAGCGGACGGCATCCGACCGGCCGACGCGGAGGCCGCCGGGACCGCGGCGCTCACACCGACGGCCGTGACGAGTGCTGCGATACAGGCGGTTCCGCGCCGCAGGGCACGGTGGCGCAGGGAGGTCAGGGGACGCATACGGACTCCTCAGCCCTTGACGCCGCTGCTGGCGACGCCCTCGATGACGTAGCGCTGCACGAAGACGTAGAGCGCGAGGACGGGGATCGCGGCGAGCATGGCGCCCGCCATGACCACGGGGTAGTCGATCGTGTACGCGCCCTGGAGGCGACTCAGGCCGGCGGGCAGGGTGAGCCGCTCCGGCGAGAAGAGGACGTAGATCGGCCAGATGAAGTCGTTCCAGTTGGCGAGGTAGCTGAGCACGCCGAGCGTGACGAGCGCCGGCCGCGCGTTGGGCAGCACGATCGACCACCACGTGCGGAAGGGCCCAGCGCCGTCGAGCCGGGCGCTCTCCTCGAGCTCCTTGGGCAGGCCCATGAAGAACTGCCGCATGAAGAAGACGCCGAACGCACCCGCCGCTCCGGGCACGACGAGCGCCCAGATCTGGTCGAGCCAGCCGAGCTTGTCGAGGAGCAGGAAGTTCGGCATGAGGAAGATGAACCCCGGCACGAAGAGGGTGAGGATGATGGCGCCGAAGATCGCCTTCTTGAAGCGGAACTCCATGCGAGCCAAGGCGTAGCCGGCGAGGGAGCAGACGACGAGGACGAGCGCGGCGTGCATCGTCGCGGCTGCCATCGAGTTGAGGAACCACCGCAGCACCGGGCTCGCGGCGTCCTGGAAGAAGAGGACGTCGAAGGCGCGCAGGCTCCACTCGGACGGGAAGTACGTCGGCGGCACGGTGCGCGACTCGCTCTGCGACTTGAACGCCGTGAGCAGCACGAGCAGCAGCGGTCCGATGAAGATGACGCTGAGCACGCCCATACCGAGCCAGAAGAAGGGTCCGTTGCGGCGCTTCACGACTTCTTCTCCCTCAGGGCCCAGACGTTGACGAGGGAGACGAGGGCGAGGAATACGGCGAGGACGTAGCTCATCGCCGAGGCCTGGCCCATCCGGTACTGCGAGAGCCCGAGGTCGGTGATCTCCATGATCGCCGTGCGCGTCGAGTCACCCGGCCCGCCCTTGGTGATGAGGTAGCTCTGGCCGAACATGTTGGCGCTGGCGAGCACCGTGGTGACGACGACGAAGACGAGCACGGGCCGCAAGCCGGGGATCGTGATGTAGCGCAGCTTCTGCCACGCGGTCGCCCCGTCGATCTCGGCGGCCTCGTAGTGCTCGGCCGGGATGTCGGCGAGGCCTGCGAGGTAGATGACGGCGTTGAAGCCGATGGTCCACCAGACGGTGACGGCCGCGAGCGAGATCCACGCCCACGGCTGCTCGGTCGTCCACGCCGTGTCGCCCGGCAGGCCGAGCGCGGAGAGCACACCGTTGACCATGCCGAACGACGGGTCGAGCAGGTAGCGCCACATGAGGCCGACGACAGCGACCCCGAGCACGAACGGTGCGAAGAAGACGGCCCGGAAGAACGTGCGTCCGGGGAACCGACGGTTGAGCAGGATCGCGAGCAGCAGCGGCAGCACGACGAGGAACGGCACGCTGATGACGACGAAGATGCCGGTCGCCTTCATGCCGTTCCAGAACGGCTCGAACTGCGGCGACCCGCTGTCGAAGAGGTCGGCGTAGTTCTGGCCCCCCACGAACGGCTTGTTGGGCAGCAGGAAGTCCCAGTCGTGCAAGGAGATCCAGATGCCGAGGAGGCCCGGGACGGCGACGAAGGTGATGAAGAGGAGCAGGAAGGGCGACAGGAAGAGGTAGGGCGTCCACCGGGACCCGTGGATGCCGGATGTCGCTCCCCGGGAGCGACGCCCACCCGGCGCAGGCGTCGCTCCCGAGGGCGGTCTCGTGGGCTGTGTCATGGTCACAGCCATGGCGTCAGCCGCCGTACTTCTTGGCGTTGGCCTCGAGGATCTTCGTCGCGCGGCCGGCTGCGTCGGACAGGACCGTCTTCGGGTCCTGCCCGCCGAGCACCGCGGCGTTGACGGCCTTGTCGAACTCCGGCATGGCGTCGCCGATGCCGGCGACGGCCGGCGTGAAGTGCAGGTCGTCGATCTGGCTGGCGAGCGTCGCCTGCTCGGTCAGGGCCTTGAACTCGGCCGACTCGCGGACGGAGTTGCGGGCCGGCACCTGGCCGCCCTTGGCCCACTCGAGGCTCTTCGTGCTGATCCAGTTGAGGAAGACACGGGCCGCGACCTGCTTGTTCGGGTCGGGCGTGCGCATCGTCGGAAGGACGAACTGGTGGGAGCCGGCCCAGGCGGCCTTGGTGCCACCGATGTCGGGCAGCGGCGCCACGCCCCACTGCAGGCCGGACTTCTCCTTGAGGGTGTTGATCGTCCAGATGCCGTTCCAGTTGAAGGCGGTCTTGCCGTTCTGGAGCGCGACGATGTCGGCGTCCTGGGCGATCTTCCCGGCCGAGTATCCCTTCGTGACGAGGTCCTGGAACCACGTGAGCGCCTTGACGCCGGCGTCGTCGGCCCAGAGCACCTGCTTGCCGTCGTCGGAGAAGAGCGAGCCGCCGAACTGGTAGATGAGCGACTGGATCGACAGGCCGCCGGTGAAGGGGAACGGGCTGGCCCAGTGGCCCTCGATGCCCTTGCCCTTCATCGTCTCGAGGGCCGCCATGTAGTCGTCGGCCGTCATCGGCGGCTTCTCGGGGTCGAGGCCGCCCTGCTCCATGACGCTCTTGTTGTAGAAGAAGCCGAGCGGGTGCACGTCGAGCGGGATCGAGTAGCGCTTGCCGTTGTAGACGCCGGCCTTCCACGGCACGGGCGCGAAGTCGCTCTCGTCGAGCTTGAGGGCGGTGGCGACGTCGTCGAGCGGCTGGACGACGTTGCGTGCGGCGTTCGTCGCGACCGAGTCGACGTGCATGATGCCGATGTCGGGGCCCTTGCCGGCCGCGACGGCGGCCGGGAGCTTGGCGTAGTAGTCGGCCCACTGCATCGTGTTCATGCTGACGGCGATGTTGGCGTGCTCCGTGTTGAACTGGTCGACGAGGCGCTTCATGTACGGGCCGTCGCCACCGGTGAAGCCGTTCCAGAACTGGAGGGCCACCTTCGGGCCGCTGTAGCCGGTCGCTCCCCCGCCGGCCGACACGGCAGGAGCCTGGCCGGGGACGCCGCTCGAGCCGGAGCCGCATGCGGCGAGGCCGGCCACGCCGGCGATCCCGAGCGCTCCCGACAGGATCGAGCGCCGCGAGAGCGGGGTGAGGGGTGACTGGGGGCGGGGCGTGGTGTTCGTCATTGAACGGTCCCTTCGGAGAGTCGGATGCAGTGCCAGGAGATGGGCGGCAGGGTTGCCGTGAGGGTGGTGCCGTCGGTGCCGTCGACCGCCGCGTCCCCCGGGCGCGGGGTCACCCGGTCGGGGTGGTCCTCGGTGTTCGTCGCCGAGGGGTCGTCGTCGTGCACCTGGAGGTGCTCGACGAGGGCGTATGCCGTGGGGTGGCCCCCCACGGCGGCCGCGACGTCGAGCGTCAGCTCGGCCGTCTCGGTGCGGCTGCGGTTGACGACGAAGACGGTGAGGTCTCCGGTGTCGGGGTCGTGGGTCGCGGTGACGACGAGCGCGTCGACGGGACCGAAGGCCTGGGTCGGGGTCGCGTCGCAGCGGACGGCGGGGCGCAGCACGGTGCCCCGGGCATACCTCGCCGTGAGCGCGAAGGGGTGGAAGATCGTCTGCTTCCACGCGGCGCCGCCGGGGCGGGTGGCGATGGGAGCGATGACGTTGACGAGCTGCGCCTGGCACGCCATCGAGACGCGATCGGTGTGCTGCAGGAGGGTGATGAGCAGGCTGCCGACGACGACGGCGTCGGTGACGTCGTAGACGTCCTCGATGAGCTCGGGTGCCTCGCGGATCTCGAGGGAGCTCTCGCCGTGGAAGCGCTCCTGGAACCACACGTTCCACTCGTCGAAGGAGACCATGATCCGCTTGTCGGAGCCCTTGACGGCGGCGACGTGGTCAGCCGTCGCCACGACCGACTCGATGAAGCGGTGCATGTCCTCGCCGCTCGCGAGGAAGGAGTCGACGTCGCCGTCGACGGGCTCGTAGTAGGCGTGCGCCGAGACGTGGTCGACGAGGTCGAAGCAGCGCTCGAGGACGACTCGCTCCCACGTGCCGAAGGTCGGCATGCCGCGGTTGGACGAACCGCAGGCGACGAGCTCGAGGCCGGGGTCGACGCGGCGCATGGCGCGCGCGGTCTCCTCGGCGACCCGGGCGTACTCCTCGGCGGTCTTGTGGCCCATCTGCCACGGGCCGTCCATCTCGTTGCCGAGGCACCAGACGCGCACGTCGTGCGGCTCGGGGTGGCCGTTCTTCGCCCGCTGGTCGGGCCACGAGGTGCCGGTCTCGGCGTTGCAGTAGAGGAGCAGGTCGATGGCCTCCTGCACACCACGCGTGCCGAGGTTGACGGCCATCATCGGCTCGACGCCGACGCCGCGGGCCCAGTCGACGAAGTCGTCGGTGCCGACCTGGTTCGTCTCGACGGAGCGCCAGGCGAGGTCGAGCTGCGTGGGACGGTCGGCCTTGGGTCCGACGCCGTCCTCCCACCGGTAGTTCGAGACGAAGTTGCCGCCGGGGTAGCGCACGACGGTGACTCCGAGCTCGCGGACGAGCTGCGCGACGTCGGTGCGGAAGCCCAGCTCGTCGGCATCGGGGTGGTCGGGCTCGTAGATGCCGGTGTAGACGCACCGGCCCATGTGCTCGACGAAGGACCCGAAGGTCCTCGGCCGCACGGGCCCCACCGTGAAGGCGGGGTCCAGCCGCACCGTCGCTCGTCCCATGCGCTCCTCCTTGACCGTCGGCGTCGGGTCGCACCGTGATGTACAACGGTTACCCATTTGCATCTGGGCTGAAAATTACAACGGTTACCGAAAAGTGTCCAGAGGTGTCCCGAGGTCATCACGCAGCGGGTCCCCGGGCGCTAGCCTGTTCCTCGACGGGGGCACACGGGTGCACTCAGGGGCAGTCAGGAGCCGGACAGGGCTCCGCACGGACGGAGGCACGGTTGGCGGCGCGGCTGCGGGACGTGGCGGAGCGTGCGGGAGTGTCGGTCAAGACCGCCTCCAACGTGCTCAACCACCACCCCCACGTGAAGGCCAGCACGCGCGAGCGCGTCGAGGCCGCCATGGCCGAGCTGCACTACCGCCCCAACCTGTCGGCGCGCAGCCTCAAGCACGGCCGCGCCGGGTTCCTCGCCCTCGCCGTGCCGGCGATGGACTCGCCCTACTTCGCCGAGCTCGCGGCGCGCATCACCGAGGAGGCGGCCGCCCTCGGCTTCATCGTCCTGCTCGACGTGACGGGAGGCGACGCCGACGCCGAGCGCGTCGTCCTCGAAGGCATGCGCTCGCACGTCATCGACGGCGTCATCTTCTCGCCGCTCGCCCTCTCCCCCGACGAGATCAGCCGGCGCGCTGACATCCTGCCCATGGTGCTGCTCGGCGAACGGCCCGTCCCCACGGGCTTCGACCACATCGCGGTCGACTCCGTCGCTGCCGCGAGAGCTGCCACGGAACACCTTGTGGCGCAAGGACGCCGGCGCATCGCAGCCGTCGGGCGCGAGACGATGAGGGGCACCGCCTCCGCTCGTCTGCGCGGCTACCGCCAGGCGCTCAAGGGCGCCGGCCTCCCCTACGACCCCGACCTCGTCATCGGCGTGCCCCACTTCGAGCGCGCCGACGGCCACGCCGCGATGCAACGGCTGCTCGCGCTGCCCGAGCCTCCCGACGCCGTCTTCTGCTTCAACGACCTCATGGCCATCGGCGCCCTGCGCGCCTGCGTCGAGGCCGGCGTGGACGTGCCGGGCGAGGTCGCCATCGTCGGGTTCGACGACATCGCCGAGACCCGCTACTCCAACCCGACGGTCACGACGATCTCGCCCGACCTCACCGGCCTGGCGCGAGCCGCGCTCGAGCTGCTGTCACGCCGCATCGACGGCGAGCGCGGTGACGCCGAGGAGGTCGAGGTGGCGTGGACGCTCGAGGCGCGCGAGACGACGCTCGGGGTCCCGGCCCGTCGGCACCGCCCGGCGGCGACCCAGGGCTGAGCCGGAGCGCTCAGTCGGCCGAGCTCGACGTCGCCGCAGCCGGGTCGGCCAGGGCGGCCGCGGGGGCGGCCGACGGAGGCTGGACCGGGAGCGTGACGCGGTAGGTCCGGGTGACGCTCGTGCCGACGCAGGGGGTGGAGGCCCTGGCGTCCGTGCCCGCCTTGCCCGTGGCGCCCGCGGCGCCCGCGGTGCTCGCGGTGCTCGTGCCGCTCGTCGTCGTGTAGCTCGCCGTGACGTCGGCCGTGACCACCTTCGCGGCAGAGAAGGCCGGCACGAGGAAGCGCACGGCGGTGTAGTCGTGGACGGATGCCGCGAGACGGTCCTGACGGTAGAAGGAGGAGTAGCCGCCGGTGTTGACCGGGTAGCCGACGTCGGCACCGTCCGCCGTCACCGTCACGGCCACCGAGCAGACGGGGGCGTCCGTCGTCCACGGGATCCGCACCCACGACTGCTGTCCGGCCACGACGGCGCCGAGCGCCCGGGTGACGGGCCGCAGGCCCGTGGAGACGCTGGCGTCCACGAGGTCGCTCTCCGCCGCTAGAGGCGTGACCGGCGCGGCCGGTGCGCTGCTCACGGCCGCCGCTGCGCGTGGCGCCGGCGTGGGCGCCGGTTCCATCGACTGGGCCCCGAGGACGACGGCGCCGGCTCCCACCGCGACCAGGACGGCACGACCGAGCAGCGTGCGGCGCGCCTGGGCGGGGGCAGACATGGGCGGTCCTCCGGGGACGGTCGGTCACGTGACGGCGCCGGGACCGGCGCCGCTGCCCCAGTGTGTCGAGGTCGCCGCAAGGGCAGCCGCGATAAGCAGCAGGAATCCCGCAAGGTCGGCGCAAGAGCAGCCCGGACCGGCGTCAGTCCCTAGGAGCTGAGGCGCCGGATCCCGCTGCGCGAGCGGCCTGCTCGACGCGCTCGCGGTGGGCCGCCCATTCGGCCGCGTCGTCGCTCGTCGACACCGGGTCGTCGCCGACGACGCCGTCGACCTGCTCCCGGAGGATGTCGGCGTGGCCGACGTGACGGTTGGTCTCGGTGAGGACGTGCACCATGAGGTTGAAGAGCATGACGTCCGGCCGGGGCCACCACGGCACGTGGCCGGGCGCGTCGATCGGCAGCGCCTCGATCGTCGCGTCGGCGTGGGCGCAGGCGCGGCGGTAGCGCTCGACGACCTCGGCCCGCGACTCGTCCACCCTGACCCACAGCTGGTCCCGGCTCACGAAGCCCGGGTCGTCGAACTGCGGCAGCGGCTCGGGGAAGGGCCGGCCCACGATGCCGCCGAGGTAGCGCGCCTCGGACAGCGTGAGGTGCTTGACGAGGCCGAGCAGGTTCGTGCCGGTCGTCGTCAGGGGTCGGCGTGCGTCGTACTCCGAGACCCCGTCCAGCTTCTGCAGCAGGGAAGCCCGGACCCATCGCAGGTTGTCGTGGAGGTACGCCTTGGCGAAGTCGTCGATCACGGGGCCCAGCCTCGCACGCGGGCACCTCGCTCACCCGTCGTGCGGCGCGGTCACACGGACCGGAAGAACCGCAGGTAGAAGGCCCCGAACACGAGGACGATGCCCACGTTGACCATGAGCCGCGCCCACACGTGGTCCCGGAAGAAGAGGACGTCGACGGCCACGACGACGGCCACCATCACGAGCGCGTAGAGCACGCCGAGCACGGGCCGTCCCATACCCCCAGTCCTACTCCCGATGTCCGCCGGAAGCCATGAGGTATGCCGTCAGCTCGGCCGGGTGCGAGAGCGCGGCCAGGTGCCCGCCGGGCACGAGGTCGATGTCGAGTCCCAGCCGGTCGCGCGCCACGCGACGCTGGAGGTCGACCGGGAAGAAGCGGTCGTCGGCGCCGGCGACGACGCGGATCGGCACGTCGGGCCAGGCGTCGATGGCGCACGGCGTCTCGAAGGCACGCTCGGCCTCGGGACGCTGGTGCTCCTCGCCACTCGCCGCGACCGCCGGGTCGACGTCGTGGAGGAAGTACGTGTCGAGGTCGAACTCCTCGCTCCACCCACCGGCGCGGGCCGCCGCGACCCGGGCCTCCTCGCACCGCACGGCGTCCCACCACGCCCCGGCGGTCTCGCCCGGCAGCGGGACCATGGCGTTGAGCAGGACGATGCCGGCCACGGGCCGCCGCGCGGCCACCATCGGCACGGTGAAGCCGCCCATCGACTGCCCGACGACCACGACGTCGTCACGGCCGTCGACCGCCGAGGTCACGAGGGCGGCATACTCCGGCAGCCCCGCCTCCGGGTCGTCGGCGGGCAGCTCGACGGCGACGGCCTCGTGGCCGGCGTCCTCGAGGAGCGGCACGACCTGGTGCCAGTACCAGGCGGCGCCACCGGCGCCGGGGACGAGCGCGAATGTGGTCACTGTCCACATGCTAGCCCTCGACGGCGCCCGTGGGGCCGTGCGATCGTGGCCCCATGGCTGACGACCCCTCGATCCAGGACCGCATCGGCTCACTCATCGACGAGGAGCACCGGCTGCGCTCCGCCCTGCAGGCCGGCGACATCACCGTCGACGAGGAGCACGCCCGACTGCGCAGCGTCGAGGTCGAGCTCGACCAGTGCTGGGACCTGCTGCGTCAGCGACGGGCGCGGCGCGAGTTCGGCCAGGACCCCGACGGCGCCGAGGTGCGCTCCGAGCGCACCGTCGAGGGCTACACCGGCTGACCGCCCCGAACACGCCTCAGATCGTGAGGCCGTGGCCGAAGGCGAAGAGCGGGTCGTCGTAGCCCGGCACGTCCTCGCCGTGCGCCCGCACCTGGTCCATCGACCGCGGGAGGTCGAAGGGCAGCCGCCCCTCGGGCGCGATGGTGCCGGTGACGGCGTCGAGCAGGGCGTCGTCGCTGCTGCCGTAGCTGCCGACGACGGCCGACGCGAAGCGCAGCAGCGGGGTGACGACGGCCGGCCGGTCGAGCACGACGTCGACGACGAGCGGGCAGACCGCGGCGATCCGCTCGAGCCGGGCGACGAGGCCGGGCGGGAAGTCGAGCGAGCCCTGGTGGAACCACGACTCGAGGAAGAGGTCCGACCGCGGGTCGAACGGGGCGTTGAGCCGCACGACGGCGACGTCGGCGTCCTCGGGCCGGTCGACGAGCTTGCCGTGCCGGACGACCGCCTCGGGTGAGACGCGCTCGGCGTAGATGCGCAGGCCCTGCTCGAGCGGGAGCCGATCGTCCTCGTTGTGCAGCACGGTCACCGAACGGGCCTGGGCGGCATACCCCTCCTCGCGGAAGTCACCCCGGCCCACGGTCGTGGCGGCGGCGTCCTCGTCGACGTAGGGGTCGTCGAACAGCCCCAGACGGAACTTCACGGCGAGGATGCGGCGCGCCGACTCGTCGACCCGGGCCTCGGTGACCCGACCCTGGGCGACGAGGTCGAGGAGGATGTCGACGCACTCCTCGCCGCCGAACTGGTCGGCACCGGCCTCGAGGATCAGCTCCATGCGGCCGTGCGGGTCGAGGTGCTCGACGCCCCACGCGCGCGCCGGGAGCACCTGGTCACCGACGTGGTTGTCGTTGACGAGCTCCCAGTCCGTGACGACGACGCCGTCGTAGCCGAGCTTCTCGCGGAGCAGGCCGGTGACGACCTGCCTGTTGTAGCCGAAGCCGATCGGCTCGATCTCGACGCCGTCGACGACGAGGTCGACCGGCATCCCGTAGTACGGCATGATCCCCGCGGTGCCGGCCTCGATGATCGGCGGGAACGGCTTGAGGTGGTCGGCGAATCGCCCACCGGGATAGACCTGCTCGCGGCCGTAGGGGAAGTGCGCGTCCTCGCCGTCCTTCTGCGGACCGCCGCCGGGGAAGTGCTTGCTCGTGCACGCGACACTGCCCGCACCGAGCGAATCTCCTTGGAAACCCTTGAGATACGCCACTCCGAGCTCGGTCACGAGGTCGGGGTCCTGGCCGAAGGTGCCGGCCTGGCGCGCCCAGCGCGGCTCGGTCGCGAGGTCGAGCGTCGGGTGCAGGGCGGCCCGGATGCCGACGGCGGCATACTCCTGGCGGGCGATGTCGGCGAAGCGCCGCACCGCGTCCGCGTCGCGCAGCGCCGCGAGCCCCAGCGGCTCGGGCCACTGCGAGAACGCGCCCGCGGAGAAGGAGACCCCGACGTTCTCGATGAACGCGTGCCGCGGGTCGGTCGACACCGTCACGGGTATGCCGTGTGGCGTGCGCTCGGCGAGCGCCTGCAGCGCGTTGCTCCACCGGGCCGCCATCCGCGGGTCGTCGAGCGCGTGGACGTTGAAGTGGTTGAGGTGCTTGTCGAGCACGACCGTGCTCGTCGGCGACTTGCTGATGGTGCCCGGGTGCTCGAGCACCGTGCCGTCCGAACCGGCCTCGATGACGGTCTGGAACATCAGACCGACCTTCTCCTCGAGGGAGAGCCGGCCGAGCAGGTCCTCGACCCGCTCCTCGACGGTCAGGCGTGGGTCCTCGTAGGGATCCATCCGGCCGTTGCCGTTGAGGTCGCGGTAGGCGACGCCGTCCTCGGAGGTGGAGAGCTCGGGGCGCACGGGTGTGCCTTTCGTCGGTGCGGGAAGTTCATACGCGGGTCAGGCGATCGGGCTCGCGCCGAACTCCTCGACACCGATGACCGGGCGCAGGGCGCGCTCGACGGCCGTGGTGCTGAAGGCGCGACGGAGGACGTCGTTGCCGAGCACGTTGCCCGCGGCGCCCATGACCATGGCCTGGTCGAGCGAGAGGTAGCGGCGGGCGACGGTCCCCGACCGGACGGCCACGGCGTCGAAGAAGCCACCGCGGTCGTAGGAGTGGAAGTCGGCCTTGAGGTTGGCGAGGTTGGTGAACGCCTCGTCCGGCTCGTGCATCATCGCGAGGAACGCCGCGTGCGGCGTGACGACGCCGTCGCCGTAGGTCGGGCTCGGGTTCGTCGCCGCCCGGCAGTCACCGAAGCCGGGGTCGTAGTTCGTGCTCTCCTGGTCGGACATGTAGCCCGTCGGGTTGAGCCCGAGAGCGTCGACGCCGTACTCCCGGTAGCCGCCCTTGGGGTTGCTCGACGGGCTGAAGCCCCAGTAGCCGTAGCCGGCGTCGATGAGCCCGTGCTCCCGCTGCGCCCGGACGTGGAGCGGGTGGTTGCGACCCCACGATCGGGGCGCCCAGGCGGCCTCGTCGACGAAGACGTCGGGCATGAGCTCCTCGAACATCGAGCCGCCCCAGCCGGGCACGATGTGCATACCGCGGTAGGTGTACGCACCCTCGTAGACGTCGAGGCCGTAGTAGGTGCGGTTCTCGCCGACCGGCTGCATCTCGTGCCACGACCAGTCGCACGTCGCGGGGAAGGTGCGCCACATCGCGAAGTACTGCTTGGCCGGCACCTGGCCGGTGATGATGCCGAGGTAGCTCGTGATGCGGGTCTCCGACACCGTCGTGTCGTAGTGGTGCGTCGTGAGCCAGACGGGGTCGCCGCCGATGTGGGTGCCCTGGTAGGTGCCGCCGGGGCGACCGTCCTCGTAGGGGTAGAAGCCGCCGTGGATGAGGCCACCCGGACGCACCTGGTGCGCGGGGTCGCTGTTGTCGTTGTAGAAGGAGTCCCAGCGCATCCGGCCGAAGATCCTCTTGGCCCACGGAGCGGCCGCGGCGTCGGAGCCGGCGACAACGAGCAGCGCGGCGCCAAGCCAGCCATTGTCGACGCTCGAGCAGAAGGGGACGACCTTGTCGCCCGAGTCCGGCCACGTGTGCAGCGCCTTGGCGGTCGCCTCGTCGTACCAGTTGTAGTACATGCCGCTCGGCGTGTGGTGCTCCATCCGCTCCACCGTCTTGAGCGTGCGGATGAGGCGGGCCGACGCCTCGCCACGGGTGATGATGCCGAGCTCGCGGGCGACGACGGTCGACCAGAGGTAGCCACCGATGTTGGTCGGCGACGTGTAGCTGGAGCGGTCGCCGGCGGCGAGCGACGCGGGGATGTTGTCGGCCGGCAGACCGGTCCTCGGGTCGGTCATCGCGACGAGGCTGCGCCACGTGTCGGCCGCCCACGTGCGCACCGTGGCGCTCTCGAGGGAGCGGACGGCATTCGGGCCCGTCGACCGCAGGAAGGCGGGCGCCTGGCGCGCGCCGGTCGTCGACGCGGACGCCGACGGTGCGAGCGCGAAGGCGGCGACGGAGGCCGCGCCCCCGACGAGCATCGAGCGGCGGCTGGGGGTGTAGAGCTTCTTCTCGGACATGGTGCAGTGCTCCTGTTTCCGGGGTGGGAGGCCTACTTGAGGCCGGTGGTGGCGATGCCCTCGATGAAGCGCTTCTGGAAGATGAGGAAGACGACGAGGATCGGGATGATGACGACGGTGGCGCCGGCGAGCAGCAGCCCGTAGTTCGTGCTGTTCTGGCCGGTCGAGTAGAGGGCCAGGGCCACCGGGAGGGTGTACTTGTCCTCGGACTGCGCCACGACGAGCGGCCACAGGAAGTTGTTCCAGCTGCCGAGGAAGGTCAGGATGCCGAGCGTCGCGAGCGCAGGACCGCAGAGCGGCAGGATGATCTTCCAGAAGATCCGCAGCTCACCGGCACCGTCGACGCGCCCTGCGTCGAGCAGGTCCCTCGGCAGGCCGAGGATGAACTGGCGCATGAGGAAGACGCCGAACGGGCTGACGAGGAACGGCAGGAAGAGGCCGGGCAGGGTGTTGACGAGTCCGGCGTTCGCGACGAGCACGAAGAGCGGCACGAAGGTCACGACGCCCGGGATCATGAGCGTGCCCATGACCGCGATGAAGATCGCCTTCTTGCCCCTGAAGTCGAGCATCGCCAGGGCATAGCCGAGCATCGAGCAGAAGACGAGGTTGCCGGCCGTCACGACGACGGCGACGACGATCGAGTTCGTGAAGAACTGTCCGAAGTTCAGCTTGCTGAACAGCTGCGTGTAGTTGTCGAGCGAGGCGCTCTCGGGCAGCCACGTCGGCGGGATCTGGCGCAGCTCGCCCTCACCCTTGAAGCTGCCGAGCACCATCCAGACGAACGGTGCGATGACGGCGACGAGCGCGACGGTCAGCAGCACGTAGAGCCACCAGCGGCTGCCCTGGCTCGAGCCGACCATGCCGGACCCGGTCCTGCTCGCCTTCGCCTTCGGTGCCGGGGCCGGAGCGGTCGGCCCGGTCGGCCGCGGTGCGGTGTCGACGGACATGTCAGGTCCTCTCTCGGAGCAGGCGGAACTGCAGGGCCGTGACGATCGCGATGACGACGAAGATGATGTAGCTCATCGCCGACGCGAGACCGTAGTTGCCGAAGCCGAACTGCTGGTAGGTGTACATCGACAGCGAGATCGTGCTGTTGAGCGGGCCGCCCTTGGTCATGACGAACGGCTCCTCGAAGAACTGGAGGTAGCCGATGGCCGTCGTGACCATGACGAAGAGCAGGGTCGGTCGCAGCAGCGGCATCGTGACGTGGCGGAACCGCTTCCAGGCGTTGGCGCCGTCGATGGCGGCCGCCTCGTGCAGCTCGGCCGGCACGGCCTGCAGCCCCGCGAGGAAGATGATCATCGCCGTGCCGAAGTTGCGCCACGAGGCCATCATGATGAGCGCCGGCATCGACCAGTTCGGGTCACCGAGCCAGTTGGGACCGGTGATGCCGAACCACCCGAGGGCGGTGTTGATGAGACCGCCCGGGTCCTGCAGGAGGAAGCGCCACACGACGGCCACCGCGACGATCGAGGTGATGACCGGCATGTAGAAGCCGAGGCGGAAGACCGCGCGGAAACGGGTGATCCCCTTGTCGAGCGCGACCGCAGCGGCGAGCGCCACGACGAGCGTCAGCGGCATACCGACGAGGACGAAGTACGCCGTGTTGGCGGCGGCCTTGCGGAAGGTCGGGTCCGACAACGCCTTGGTGAAGTTGTCGAGGCCGACGATGTTGACGCTGAAGGGGTGTCGCAGGTCGCGGGCCTTGGTGTCCGTGATGCTCATGAAGAGCGACTGGACCACCGGCCAGGCGGTGAAGGCGAGGAAGAGCAGGCAGAAGGGGATCGCGAGGATCCAGGCCGCCCGCCCCTCCCGACGGCGGGCCGATCCGACCCGGCCGGGGGAGCCTCCGTCGCCCGCCCCCCGGGACGACCCGTTCGTGGGTCGTCCCGGGGCGGTGACCGGAGGTGGCGTCACGGGTCCGGCGGGGGACCCGGTCGTGCCGGTCTGGGCGGTCATCGGATCACATTCCCGTGCCGATGGACTCGGCCTGCTGCTGGGCCGTCTTGAGTCCGGTGGCCGGGTCCTCGCCGGTCTTGGTGACCTTCTCCATCTCGGTGTCGAGCCCCTTGACGGCCTGCTCCCACGTCGGGAACGACGGCGGCGCCTTGGCGGTCTCGAGCTGCTTGCCGAAGACGGCGAGCTTCTTGTCCGAGGCGAGCGCGGGGTCCTGCCAGGCGCTCTTGACCGACGGGAGGTCGGTCGAGATGGTGTACCACTTCGACTGGACCTTGGGGTCGGCGAGCCACTGGACGAACTTCCAGGCGGTGTCGCGGTTCTTCGTGTTCTTGAAGACGACGAAGTTCGAGCCACCGACGAACGACGACGACCCGGCCGAACCGGCGGGGATCGGGGCGACGTTGTACTTGTCCTTGAAGCCGGCGCCGCCGACCTTCTCGACCGCGGACATCATCCACGGGCCGGAGATGAACATCGGGACCTTGCCGCTCGCGAAGTCGGGCTCGGTCGTCGGGGTCGCCGGGGCGCTCTTGTTGGAGATGCCGTCGGTGAAGTACGACTGGTAGTACTTCGCAGCCTTGACCATCTCGGGGCTGTCGAAGTTGTACGCCTTGCCGCCGTCCTTCGTGAGGTCGGCGCCGTCGCTCCAGGCGAACGGCATGAGGGTCTGCCACGAGCCCTCGCCACCGGCCTGGAGGCCGATGCCGTACTGCGCGCCGGCCTTGGTCTGCATGGCCTTGGCCATGTCCTTGAGGCCCTGCGCGTCGGTGGGCACGCTGTCGTAGCCGGCCTTCTTGGCGAGGTCGGTGCGGTAGAAGAGGACGCGGGTCTCGACGTACCAGGGGATGCCGTAGGACGTGCCGTTGACCTCGGTGGTCTTCTGCGCACCCTCGAAGAAGGCGGACGTGTCGATCTGCGCCGGCGTCGGGTCGATGGCGTCGCTGCTCGCGAACTCGCCCATCCACGTGGTGCCGACCATGGCGACGTCCGGCGTGTTGCCGGAGGCGATCGAGGCCGTGAACTTGTCGTGCGCGGCATCCCACGGGATGGCCGTGACTTGCACCTTGACGCCGGGGTTGGCGGCCTCGAAGTCCTTCGTCAGCTTGGGCAGGTTGTCCCCCTCGGCACCCATCGCCCAGACGGTGATCGTGCCGGTGGCCTTGCCGGTGCTGACCGCGGCGCCTGTCTGACCGGCGGTGGTGCCGCCGTTCTCGGCGCTGCGACCGCAGGCGGTCACGGTGAGGGCCGCGGCAGTCATGCACGCGACCGTGATGGCTGTGGTGCGTCTCATCGGTGTCTCACTTTCTCGGGTGTCTCCGACATCGGTGTCGGGGGTTGGGGAGGGACGGACGGGGGCAGGGGGATGGCGGTGGAGGAGCCTGGCGGGTCGCGCTCAGCGGGTGGGGCAGCCGCAGGACCCGCGGATGACCACTTCCGTCGGCAGGATCTGCGGCTCGAGCCGCGGCAGTGCGCCGGAGACCCGCTGGTGCAGGCGCTCGGCGGCGATGACGCCGAGCTCGTGGACGGGCTGGCGCACGGTGGTGAGGCCGGGGCGCACGTAGCGGGACGTCATGACGTCGTCCCAGCCGACGACGGCGATCTCGCCGGGGACCTCGCGGCCGGCGTCCTGGAGGTGGCTCATGATCGCGAGGGCGAGCTCGTCGTTGGCGCAGACGAGGGCGTCGGCCTCGATCTCGCCGGCGAGGATGCGCTCGGCGACGGCCTCGCCCTCCCCCTCGCGGAACGGGACGCGGACGGGGGCTGCGGGCTCGAGGCCGCGCGCCCGGTGGGCGGCGACGAAGCCGGCGTGGCGCTCGGCGATGTCGGGTGCGCCCTCGGGGTCACCGACGAAGACGAGGCGCGTGCGGCCGTGGGCGAGCACGTGCTCGGTGAGCTGCTCGGCGCTGTGGGCGTTCTCGGCGCGGACGCTCTCGATGCCCTCCTGGGGCGTGCCCGCGATGATGACGACGGGCTTCTGGCCGTGCAGGGCCCGGGCGACGGCGGGCGGCATGGCGGCCGAGCCGAGCACGGCGATGGCGTCGACGCGGGTGGCGAGCTGGCGCACGGCGCGAGCGAGGTCGGCCTTGCCGTCGGTGAGCATCAGGGTGACGCTCTGGCCGAGCTCGGCGGCCCGCGACTCGAAGCCCATGAGCAGCTCGGAGTAGTAGGGACCGGTGAGCTCGGGCAGCACGAGACCGTGTGCCTCGTGATGGCGCACGGCGAGGCTGCGGGCGGCGCCGAGCGGCACGTAGTTGAGCTGGTCGACGGCGTCGAGGACCTTCTGGGCCGTCGTCGACGACACGGTGCCGGCGCCCTGGAGGACGCGGGAGACGGTGGCGATCGAGACGCCGGCGCGCTCGGCGACGGAGTAGATGGTGGCGCCCGCCGAGGCCGCGCCGTCCGGGTGCTTGCGTGCTGTCGCCATGGGTCCCACCTCTCGCGTCTCGTCGTTGAGTGATGTGTCGCGACCAGGCCCCTGACCGGGTATCCCCGGCCCTGTAAGCGCTTACATCTGCACCTCCATACTGCACAGGTCAGCGCGGGGGCGCAAGACCCGCCCCTCGCTGCGGACAGCCCTGAGGGGCCGGGCGGGCGTCGACGACACCCCTCCCGGCCCCTCGTCACAGGACGTCGCCGACGCCGATCGCGTATGCCGTCACGCCCCGTCGGAGCAGTCGCCCCGTCACCTTGTGGATGGAGCGGGTTCGACTGTGGCACAGGCGAACTCGATATGCTCGGTCACTCGTCGGACGTGATCCACCGCCCGTCGAGCATCATGTCGCGGCCGCGCAGCTCGTTCTCCTCGCGCCAGGCCTGGATGCGGCTCGGGACGACCCGGAAGAAGAGGTACGAACCCGAGGTCTCCCGAGGGTCGAATCCGGTCCGCTGGGCGAAACGGTCGGCCTCCGCTGGCTCGAGCGCGGTGGTCGGGACCACCTCGACGGACCCGTCGACCATGACGACGTCACGCGTCGCGCCGAGCCCGATCCGCACCCCTGCGCCGGACGCCAGACCGCGTCCCGCGACGCTGCGCTCACCCGTCGAGAGCAGCATCGCGCGCCCGTCCCAGTCGAACGACAGGGGCACGAGGTGCGGTGCGCCGGTGGCGGGATCGGTCGTCGCGACCCAGCAGTCGATCTCCCGGCCCAGCAGCTCTCGGGTGTCCCGGACCCGCTGTGCGGTCGGTCGCGGCGGCGGAGGGGACGCGGGCACCTCGGCGGGCGGACGGCATACGCCCTCGGTGCTGTCGGTGACGTCGTCGGCCGTCATCCCTGCATCACGCCGATCATGTTGCCGTCGGCATCGAGGAGCACGGCCACGGTGCGCCCGCCTCCGACGGCGGTCGGCTGCTGGCTGACGGTCGCGCCGGCCGCGGTGAGCGCGGCGACGGTCGCCTCGAGGTCGTCGACCGACCAGTAGGGCGTCGCGCCGGTCAGGCCCTTGCGGTGCCCGTTCGGGTCGAGGGCGATCTCCTGGCCGTCGACGGAGTAGCCGACGTAGTAGGACTCGTCGGTGTGTGGCTCGGTGCCGAGAAGGGTCGTGAAGACCTGCTTCGCGGCGGCGAGGTCGGCGACGGGGTAGATGAGGGTGTTCACGGCGGACATCTTGGACTCCTGGTGAGTGATCGCGGTGGGTTGCCGAGCGGTGGTGGTGTCACATCCGGTGGCGCCGGCTCGTCAGTGCTATGACGGATCACGACCGGAGGATGTGACGAGATGGACGACGAGACCCGCGAGCAGTGGCTCGCCCGCGACTTCGAGCAGCAGCGGCCACGGCTGCGGGCCGTGGCCTACCGCGTGCTCGGGTCCGCCGCGGACGCCGACGACGCTGTGCAGGAGGCGTGGCTGCGCCTCAGCCGCAGCGACACGACCGAGGTCACCAACCTCGCGGGCTGGCTGACGACCGTCGTCGGGCGGATCAGCCTCGACATGCTGCGGTCGCGCAGCTCGCGCCGCGAGGACAGCTGGGACACCGGGCTCGCCGAGCTCGTCGCGGGTGGTGACGTGCGCACCGCGCCGACCCAACCGACGCGCCCCGCCCCCGATCCGGCGAGCGAGGTCGAGCTCGCCGACAGCATCGGCCTGGCCCTGCTCGTCGTCCTCGACACCCTCGCCCCGGCCGAGCGGCTCGCCTTCGTGCTCCACGACCTCTTCGGGATGCCGTTCGAGCAGATCGCCGACATCCTCGACCGCTCCCCCGCCGCGACCCGCCAGCTCGCGAGCCGCGCCCGTCGCCGGGTGCGCGCCGCCGACCTGGACGAGTCCGGGCCGGCCCACACCCGGCAGCGCGAGGTCGTCACCGCCTTCCTCGCCGCCGCACGGGGCGGCGACTTCTCCGCCCTGCTCGAGATGCTCGACCCCGACGTCGTGCTGAGCGCCGACGAGGCAGCGGTCGCGATGGGCTCGCCCGACGTGCTCCGCGGGCCCGAGGCCGTGGCCCAGCGGTTCAACGGCGGCGCCAGGTCGGCACGGCTGGCCGCCTTCGACGGCGGCATCGGCGCCGTGTGGACGCTGCGGGGCGAGGCCAAGGTGGCCTTCCGCTTCACGGTGGACGACCGCGACCTCGTCACCGGCATCGAGATGGTCGCCGACCGTGCGCGGCTCGACGCGATGGAGATCTGGTTCCTGACGTCCTGACCGGCGCGCGAGCCGTCCGGGAGGCGGACTATCGTCGAGGACGTGGCTGAGGGGATGCGTGCAGCGGTCGTGCTCGGGTCGGGCGGGGCGCGCGGCTACGCCCACATCGGCGCGCTCGAGGTGCTCGCCGAGCGCGGCTTCGAGATCGTGACGATCGCGGGCACGTCGATGGGCGCGCTCGTCGGCGGGGTGGCGGCCGCAGGGAGGCTCGACGCGTACACCGATTGGGCCCGGAGCCTGACCCAGCGCGAGGTGTGGCGGCTGCTCGACCTCAGCATCACCTCGCCGAACGGCGCGATCCGGGCCGAGCGGATCATCGCGAAGGTCGGGGAGATCCTCGACGGCGCGACGATCGAGAGCCTGCCGATCCCCTACACGGCCGTCGCGACCGACATCAACGCGCGCCGCGAGGTGTGGTTCCAGCGCGGGCCGGTCGAGCACGCGATCCGCGCCTCCATCGCGATCCCCGGCGTCATCACCCCCGCCGTCATCAACGGCCGCGTCCTCGTCGACGGGGGTCTCATCAACCCGATCCCCATCGAGCCGACCGCGGCGACCTCGGCGGACCTCACGATCGCCGTCTCCCTGTCGGGCATGCGGGCCACCGGCGGACCGACGACCCCCGTCAAGGAGTCGTCGGAGCCCGTGTCGCGCGAGGAGTGGACGACCCGGCTTCGGCGCAGTGCCGCCGAGGTGCTCGAGTCCGATCGGGTCCGCGCCATCACGAGCCGCTTCGGCGGGCACGCCCGCGACCACGACCACGACCACGACGTCGAGCACGACCAGCCGATTCCGCCGGAGGCCGTCGACCGGCTGGCGCAGACGCCGACCGATGCGCTCGTCGTCCGGTCGGCCGACGTCGGGCTCGTCGACCTGCTCAACATGTCGTTCGAGACGATGAGCGCCCTCATCTCGCGCTATCGGATGGCCAGCAACCCGCCGGACGTGCTCGTCACCGTGCCGTCCAACGCCGTGCGGACCCTCGACTTCCACCGGGCCGCGGAGATGATCGAGCTCGGTCGGCAGCTGACGACCGAGGCGCTCGACCACGCCGGCTACTGAGCCTCGTCATGACCCGGCGGGTCGTGTCGCGGATGGTGCGGCATCTGGTGGGGTGATCACCCCACCGAGCGCAGCACCATCACGCACGCCATCCGTCGGCCTGTCGGTGGCCGGGCGGAGACTGGGCCGGTGGTGATCCTGCACGCCGACGCCGACGCGTTCTTCGCCTCCGTCGAGCAGCGCGACGACCCGGCGCTGCGCGGGCGGCCGATGGTCGTGGCCCACGAGGTCGTCGCGTGCCCGTCCTACGAGGCACGTGCGCTCGGCATCCACGCCGGTATGCCGCTGCGGCAGGTCCAGCGCCGTTGGCCGCAGGTGCTCGTCACCGGCTACCGCGCGGAGGCCTACGAGGAGGCGTCCGTCCGGCTGTTCGAGGTGTTCCGCCGCTTCACGCCCCTCGTCGAGCCCGGATCGGTCGAGGAGGCCTTCCTCGACGTCACCGGACGCGACCGCGGCGATCCGCGCGGGATGGCGGTGGCCCTGCGCGCGGCCGCCCGCGCCGAGGTCGGGCTCCCGGTCTCGGTCGGCGTCGGGCGCACCAAGCTCATGGCCAAGCTCGCGAGCCGCCGCGCCAAGCCCGACGGCCTCGTCGTCGTCGACGCCGAGCTCGAGGCGCGCGTCCGGCCTCGTCTGCGCCTCGACGAGCTCTGGGGTGTCGGTCCGACGACCTACGGAAAGCTCCACGCCGCAGGGCTGTTCGTCGTCGCCGACCTCCACGCCCTCGACGAGGACGACCTCAAGCGCCTCGTCACCACGGCGATGGCCCGGCGTCTCGTCTCCATCGCGCGTGGCACCGACGACGCGACGATCCGCCTGCCCGGGCCGCGCAGGTCGGTCAGCGCGAGCCGGTCACTGCCCGCGACGCGGACCAGGTCCAAGGTCGTCGCGGTGCTCGACGGCTGCGTCGAGCGTGCCGTCGCGCGGGTGCTCTCGCTCGACGGGCCGCCGCGTCTCCCCCGCCGCCTCGAGGTCCTCGTCCGCTACGACGACGGCACCCAGGTGCTCGAGCGCGGCCCGCTCGCCGCCCCGTCGCTCGACCCGACCGTCCTGCGGTCCGCGGCGGGAGACCTGCTCGAGCGCACGGCCTACGAGTGTGACGGGCGCGGCGTGACGATGGTCGGCGTGACGCTGCCACTTCCGGCGCCGGCTTGACCTCAAGGTGGCTCGAGGTCGCAGGATGACCGGGTGACCTCACCGACGACGACCGACGCGCTGACGACGACCGAGGCGACGGCATACCTCCGGCGCATCGGCGCGGCCGCTTCCGAGTCCCCCACCCTGGCGGCGCTCGCGTCGCTCCACCGGGCGCACCTGCTGGCCGTGCCGTTCGAGAGCCTCGACATCTCGCTCGGCCGGCCGATCCGCCTCGACCGCGCGTCGCTGCTGGCCAAGGTCGTCGGCGCCCGGCGCGGCGGTTACTGCTACGAGCTCAACGGTCTCTTCGCCCTGCTGCTGCGCAGCCTCGGGTATGCCGTCGACCTCGTCTCCGCGCGCGTGACCACCGCCGCCGGTGGGCTCACCGACGACTTCGACCACGTCGCGCTCGTCGTGTCGGGCGGCCGGCTCGAGGAGCCCGTGCTCGCGGACGTCGGGTTCGGCGAGGGGTTCATCGAGCCGCTGCCGTTACGCGACGGCTTCGAGCGACGCGAACGCGGACACCTGGTAGGACTCGTGCGGCGCGACGACACGTGGGTCTCCCGCGAGCGCCGCGACGGCGAGGACTGGCGCGACTGCTTCGTCTTCTCGACGGCGCCCCACCCGCTGACCGACTTCGCGGCGCGCAACGAGTGGCAGCAGACCTCGCCCGACAGCCACTTCACGCGGTCGCGGCTCGCGTCGCTGCTGACGCCGACGGGCCGGGTCACCCTGAGCGGCGACCGGCTCATCACGACGACACAGGGCCGACGCGAGGAGACCGAGCTCGCCGACGAGGACGCCGTGCGCGCCGCCCTCGTCGCCCACTTCCTCATCCTCCTCGACTGACTGACGCACCCCCTCGACCTCGCTAGACTGCGACCCATTCGGTGGCCGAGAGGGTGACATGACGCAGAACCCCGCCCAAGGTTCGGATCCCGATGTGCCGGGGAGCCGCCGCCTGATGCTCCTGCTGGCCATGGCGATGTTCGTCCTCGTGGTCGACACCTCCTTGATGAACGTGTCGATCTCGGCGGTCATCACCGACCTCGACACGACGGCCAGCGGGGTGCAGTCGGCCATCGCGCTCGAGGCGCTCGTCTCGGCCGCGTTCATCCTCATCAACAGCAAGGTCGGCGACCTCATCGGCCGCAAGCGGGCCTACGTCCTCGGCCTGCTCGGATACGCCATCGGGGCGCTCGCGATGACGCTCGCCCAGAGCCTCACGGCGATCATCATCTTCTGGGCGATCATCGGGGGCCTGGGAGCCTCGTTGCTCCTGCCGGCGATGCAGTCACTGATCCACGGCAACTTCGCCGGGGCAGCCCAGAAGCAGGCCTACGCGCTCGTCGGGGCCTCGGCCGCCATCGCCGCCGCGATCGGCCCACTGCTCGGCGGGTTCGTCACGACGTACCTGTCGTGGCGGGTCGGTTTTGCCCTCGAGGTCCTCATCATCGTCGTCGTGCTGAGCCAGATCCGGCTGGTCCGGGACGTCGAGTACACCGGTTCGCGCCAGATCGACGTGGTCGGCGCGATCCTGTCCGCCCTCGGCATGGGCGGGGTGGTGCTGGGCATCCTCGTCTGGCAGGAGGGCGGTCAGTACGTCGGCCTGCTCCTCGTCGTCGGGGCGACCGCGCTCGTGCTCTTGGCCCGGTGGCTCCGCCGGCGCAAGCGCGCCGGGCAGGTCACCCTGCTCGACCCGGACCTGTTCCGGCACCCGAACTTCACGGCCGGTGTCACGGGCCAGCTGCTGCAGCAGGTCACCCTGGGCGGCGCGATGATCGCCCTTCCGCTCTACTTCCAGATGACGCTGGAGTACAACGCCCTCCAGTCCGGCCTGTCGCTGGCACCGCTGTCGCTGACGATGTTCGGGGCAGCGCTGCTGGCCGGACGCAAGGCCGGTGACCGGCGACCGGCCTCGATCATCCGCACCGGCTTCGTCCTCACGAGTCTGGGTGTCGCGATCATCCTCCCGCTCGTCCCCCGCGCCGACAGCGCGTGGTACTTCGTGGTCCCGCTCGCGATCACCGGTTGCGGCCTCGGCCTCCTGGTCTCGCAGCTGAACAACTACACCCTCGCCCCCGTGGAGGAGGAGCGCGTCAGCGAGGCCGCCGGCGTCAACTCCGCGGCCGGGTCCTTCGGGCTCTCCTTCGGTCTCGCGATGGCGGGCGGCCTCATGCTCGCTGCGCTGTCGGTCGGCTTCACCCAGCTGGCGCAGAACAGCTCCGTCATCCCGGCCGCGCAGCAGCAGCAGATCGCCCAGGCCCTCGAGCACGACGCCGAGATCATGAGCAACACCCAGCTGGAGCAGCAGATCTCTGGCCAGCCGGCCGAGGTCGAGGCCGAGGTGCTGGCCATCAACGACGAAGCCCGCAACCGCTCTCTCCAGATCGCCCTGCTGGTCCCTCTCCTCGCCGGCCTGCTGGGTCTGGGCAACTCGTTCCGCATGCTGCGGCTGCCGGACCAGAAGCCGTCGACGTCACTCGACGGGCTCGACTTCGGCTGACGGTCGCGGGCCCGCCTCAGGCCCAGGCGTCCGGGGTCGGACGGCAGAGGCAGAACGGGTGGCCGGCCGGGTCGGCGTAGACGCGGAACCCGCGGTCCGGCGCCGGCTGCGGCGGCTCGACAGGATCGAGTGCCGTGCCGCCGAGGGCGAGCACCCGCTCGTGGGCGGCGGCGATGTCGGCGACGACGAAGTCGAGGTGCGCCTGCTGCTGGCCGCGGGGCCAGTCAGGAGACTCGTGCCCGGGTGCGAGCTGGGTCGCGATGCGCGGGCCGTCCCACAGCACGTTGAACCAGTCGCCCTCGGGGTCGGCCTCCACTCGGCCGCCCAGGAGGTCGGCGTAGAACTGCGCCACCCCTGCCGCGTCCGCGCAGTCGAGCGCGACGCAGTCCCAGCCGATCGTCGATCCAGTGCTCTTCTCTGAAGTCATGCCCACCACCCAACCACCGCCTGACGACAGTGCGTCAGACCGACGGAGCGGGGGTCGACAGAACTGGAGCGACAGAACGGGAGCGACAGAACGGGATGGTCCAGGGCCCGACCGGCGGCACCCCGCGCGTGGCGGCGCACGACATCGCGGGGTCGGAGAGCGTCCGTGCGCCGGAGGCCGGCCGCACCTGGACATCGCCCCAGCCTTCGCTCGCCACCTGGTCCCGCCGAGCAGGGATCATCGCCACCGGAATGGACCCGGGACCATGTGGTGCACGCGCCCCGGCCCGTGCCGGGTCAGGGCCGTCGATGCTCGCGCGGTGGCTGCCAGATGACGTTGCTCGGCGTGACGATCGCCGTCACCCCGAGCTGGTGGACGATCGTGTGGTGCCTCCCACAGAGGAGGGCACCGTTGGACAGGTCGGTCGTTCCGCCATGAAGCCAGTGCACCACGTGGTGCGCCTCGCACCACTGCGGAGGTACGGAGCACCCCGGGTAGCTGCAGCCGTGGTCACGCTGCGCCAGCGCCAGTCTCTGGGCGGGAGTGAAGTAGCGATCCTCGCGGCCGATGTCGAGCGACTGGGACGGACCGCCCAGCACCATCGGGATGACCTCGGCCTCGCAGGCCAGCCGGCGCACCGTCGCTGCGGACAGGACCTCGTCGTTGTCGGCCAGCCCGGCACCGCGCAGGCGGTCGAGCAACGCCTCCAGCGACATCGTGACCACGAGCTTCGTCCTCGGCGTTCTGGTGACGCCTAGGGGCGCCGCGACGGCGCGTCCGATCAGCTCGAGCAGGGCGTCGGCACGGCGCGTCGCCGCCGACCGGGGATCGACGGACCCGCGCTGGACTCTCGCGCCGTCGCCGTCGCCGTCGCCGTCGTCGTCGCCGGCTCCGGCGGCAGACGCGCCGCTGCCGGGCACTGTGGGCCAACGACTCCAGTCCAGATCAGGGCGCGGCCGCGCCAAGGCGTCGATCGCTGCGTCGACGATCGCCGAACCCTCGGGATCGAGTCTCCAGAGGTACTCCGTCATCCCGGCGCACCGGCCGATCTTCTTCAGCGACCGGGCTGCACGGAGGCGCTGATCATCGTCCTCGACCACCGCCGGTGGTCGAAGGCCCGCCCGGGCGTGCGATGCCAGACGCCTCAGGTCCTTGATGCCGAGCGCCGACGCGCCCTCGACCATCGCGTTGACCACACTGTCCACCTGGGCGACATCAGCACACCGGATGACGTCGTCGCGCAAGCGCACGATGACCGCAGCCTTGTCGACCGAGATCGAGCCGTCGCGCACTCCTCCTGACAGTGCAGCCCACCGTGGCTCGTTCATGGCCGCGCCCACGGCGGTCAGAGCGGCCGACGCCCCTGCGGCCAAGCCGGGAGCGTGACCCGCGACCCAGTCGTTGCGGGAGAGCCCGGATCTGTCAGGCAGCCCTCGCGCGCTCACCTCGGCGGCCAGCACTGCGGACAGGTTGTGCGCCATCTCGCGCACGGCCTGAGCCTGCTCGATCGCGTCCCCGAGTCCCGTCTCGGCCATGGCCCACAGCGGCGTGCTGCGGGCGACCAGCCGGAGCTCCGCAGCCATGGCCGCCAGTCGTGCCGCGAGCCCCGGGAGGTCGGTCAGCCCGATCACCTCTGCGACAGCGGCCTCCCGCTCGCCCACCGGACGCGCCGGCCGCTCGGCATGAGCGACACCGGCGTGGCGCGCGCCACCCCCGGGGCGCTCTATGGTCGATGCGGTCATGGTTCGATCATATGTTCGACTGCCGACAGTGCTCGCCGACTGTCCACAGGCCCAGAGGCCCTCGACGATCCCGTCCGCGCGAATCCGCCGGCACCACCGGGCTCCGCACCCTCAGCCGGTGGACTTCGGCCAGACGAGGGTCGTCGAGGTGACGGGGCGCACCGTCGAGGTGGGACCGGAGCCGGTGACGGTCACGGTGTGCGTGCCTGGGGGAAGGTCGTCGAAGGTTGCGACGCCGTGCCCCTTCCGTAGGGTCGGCTCGGCAGTCGCGAGCACCTTGCCCTTCGCGCCGCTGACCGTGATGGTCACGGCCTTGCGCGGCGGGTCGGCGCCCGGGTCGTCCGACTCGAGGTCGAAGGCCACCTTGAGGGCCTGACCCTGCGTGACGAGGTCAGGCACGACGGCGCGGACGTTCGTGTCGGTGATCTCGCGGCGGCGGAGCGGCTTCGCGCTGAGGATCTCCTGCACCTGGTCGAGGGCGAGCTGGTTGCACTGGAGGTTGGTGTGCTGGTCGGGCACGCGGACCGCCAGGTTCGTGTCGAGGGCCTCGCCGAGACCGACGGCCCCGGTCAGCGGCACCGTGCCGTCGCCGAAGTCGTTGTCGGTGCCGAAGTCCTGGTAGGCCGTGGCCGTGCCGCCCGAGAGCTGGACCGTGGTCGCGGTGGGCTGCCGGATGCCGACGATCATGTGGGCGGAGGTCCGGCTGTCCGGCCGGGCCGCCTCGGCGGCCTGGAGGTCGGTGTGGAAGGCCATCGCGTCGGCGACCATCGTGGTGCTGACGTTGGGCACCGACACCTCGGTCGTCTTGGCGTAGCCCCCGCCGTTGCCGATGCATGCGAACTCCGGCAGCAGCTGGAAGAGCGAGGGCATGCTGCGCGAGAAGTCCGTGAGGTCGATCGACAGCGGGCCGATGCCCTTCTTGACGCCGTTGACGAGCTGGGTCAGCGCGTCGGTCGCCCCGCGCCACGGCGTGCCGAGGGTGATGAGCTTGCGCGTCACCTCGGCGCCGCCGCACTTCTCGATGTACCAGCGGGCGACGAGGCCACCCATGGAGTGGCAGACGAAGACGACCTTCGCGTCGGCATACGCCCCGCCCTGCGCCCGCAGCTGCTCGAGCGCCGGCTCGACGACGGTCTTCAGGCGAGCGCCGTTGTAGCGGTTGGAGAGGCGCCAGTCGTACGCGTACGTGATGAGCGTGGCCGGCTTGCCGCCGGCGCCCCGCTGGTAGCCCTGCTTCTCGAGGGCGCTGACGAGCACGTCGTAGCCGCGGATCGGCGTCCAGATGCCCGGCAGGACGTGGACGTCGGGCATGAGCGCGACCGGTTCGACACCGTCGCCCGGGTGGTCGTCGCCGATCCCCTCGGGCAGGACCTTCTTGAGGATCGACTGGCCGCCGGTCAGCAGCTTCCAGACGGCGCCGGCGCTCGGGGCCCAGATGAGGTTCTCGCTCGCCGGTGAGCCGTCGTCACCCCGGACCCCGAGCGTGCTGCCGGTGATCCCCGGAAGCACCACGACCAGGTCGTTGCTCGTCATGCGGACCCACCACCCAATCCTGCGTCGATGAACTGCGCCGGTGAACTGCGTCGATGAACTGCGTCGGACACTCCCGACCAAGCAACGGTGGCACCAGCAGGGCCCGCTGATACGCGAAACGGCCAAGCCCGCGACGGCATCGGGTATGGATGCGGCACAGTGGATCCGGAACCCGCCGGACGACAGAGAGGCCCTCCCGTGGACATCACCGACGTCATCCTCCGCCAGCACGACGAGCAGCGACGGATGTTCGCCATGCTCGAGGAGTGGCCGCGCGACGACCACGAGGGCCTCGCCGCCGTCTGGAAGCGGCTCGAGATCCTCCTCGAGACGCACGCCGAGGCCGAGGAGCTCTACTTCTACCCGGAGCTGCTGCGCATCGGCACGGGCGGCGCCGACGCCGAGTCCGTCGACGAGGAGGTCGAGGATGCCGTCAAGGACCACAACGACATCCGCAAGTCCGTGCGCAAGGTCGGGCGCTGTCGCACCGGGTCCGACGCGTGGTGGACGGCGGTCGTCGACGCCAACGTCCACAACAGCGACCACATGGGCGAGGAGGAGCGCCAGGACCTCGCCGACTTCCGCCAGCGCGCGAGCCTCGAGCTGCGCCACGAGATCGCGGTCCAGTTCCTGCGCTACGAGGCGGTCCGCTGGGCCGAGGGGATCACCCCGAAGGACAAGGACCCGGAGCGCTACGTGGCCGCCAGGAAGACGACCAAGGCGTCGGCCACGGCGAAGAAGGCCGCCCGCGACGCGAAGAAGGCCGCCACGACCGCGCCCGCCCGCGCGGCCCGCTCCAAGAAGGCCTCCGCAGGCGCCTCCGAGGAGTGACTAGCCGGTCAGCCGGTCCCGGCGGCGACGTTCGAGCCGGAGGGCGGCGAGGACGAGCACGCCGGCGACCAGCCCCCAGAACGCGGCGCCCACCCCGGCGACGGTGATGCCCGACGCGGCCACGACGAGGGTGACGGCGCCGGCCTCGCGGGTCGAGGCGTCGGTCAGCGCGGCCGCCGCAGCACTCGCGAAGGTGCCGATCAGGGCGAGGCCGGCGATGGTCTCGATGAGGCCTGCGGGCGCCGAACGCGCTGCGGCCGTGACGATCCCGGCGAGCGGGCCGAAGGCGAGGTAGGTGACGCCGCACGCGACACCCGCGACCCAGCGCCGGCTTCGGTCCGGGTGGGCCTCGGGCCCGGCGGCGAGCGCCGCGGAGATCGCGGCCAGGTTGATCGCGTGCGCGCCGCCGACGGCGCCGAGCGCGCTCGCACCACCGGTGTAGAGCAGCGGACCGCGGATGCCGGGCCGGTAGCCGAAGGACGCGAGCACGGCCATGCCGGGGATGTTCTGGCTCGTCATCGTGACGATGAAGAGCGGGATCGCCACGGCGAGAAGGGTCGTCGCGTCCCAGGTAGGTAGGACGAGGACGACGGACGGCGCCGCCGCCCCGAGATCGAGCCGCCCGAAGACCCCCTGCACCGCCATGACGACGAGGGCCGCCCCGAGCGCGCCGATGACCGCCCACCGCCGCGCGACCGCGACGAGGACGAGCCACGTCACCATGACCGGCGCGATCGCGGCCGGCGACGCGACGACCGCCCGGAACGGGGCGACGCAGAGCGTCAGCAGCACCCCCGCGAGCATGGCGCTCGCGAGCGGCTTGGGGATCGCCTCGACGACCCGCTCGAGCGGTCGCACGAGACCGCACAGTGCGAACAACAGTCCACAGACGACGAAAGCGCCCACCGCAGAGGCGAACCCACCGCTCGGCACCGCGGCCGCAGCGAGCAGCGCCGCGCCAGGCGTCGACCACGCCATGGTGATCGGCAGCCGCAGCCGCCACGAGAAGAGCACGCAGCCGAGGCCCATCGTCACGCAGAGCACGAGCAGACCCGAGGCCGCCTGGTCCGAGCGCGCCCCCACCGCCCGCAGGCCCGTCAGCACGACGGCGAACGAGCTCGTGAAGCCGACGAGCCCGCAGACGACACCGGCCAGCACCGCGTGCGCCGTGGAGCCGAACGGGACGGGCGAGCCGGACGGGCCGGTCGAGCCGGACGGGCGGGTGTGCGACGTCACCGGCGGTCAGGGCAGGTGGGCGCTCGCGGCGAGCGCACGGCATACGTGGTCGTATGCCGTGGGGCTGCCGGCGGCGACGAGCCCCGGGGGCGCGATGTCGCGAGGTGAGTACGTGACGCCCGCGGTCGTGCCGAGCAGGCCGCCGGCCTCGGAGAGCAGGAGCGAGCCGGGCACGTGGTCCCACGGCGCGGCCTTGGCGTAGACGATGTAGTCGGCCGCGCCCTCGACGAGCTTGGGGTAGTCGATGCCGCACGACACCCACGTCAGGGTCATCGGCTCGAGGCCGTCGAGCGACTGGCCGATCCACGCGCGGCGGGAGGTGCGGCCGCGCAGGGCGCCCTCGGGCCGCTCGGGGACCGTCAGGCGACGCGACCCCTCGGCGCCGTGGCGCCACGTGCCGGCCCCGCGTTCGGCGACGAAGCCGAGCTCGTGCTGCGGCTGCCAGATCCACGCCCGCACGGCCTCGCCGGCGACCGTCTCGGCGACCATGACGGCGTGGTCCTTGGAGCCGTGGACGAAGTTCTTCGTGCCGTCGACGGGGTCGACGGTGAACGCGTGGTCCGCGGCGGCATACCGCTCCATGAGCGCGGGGTCGCCCGCGAACGTCTCCTCCCCGAGCACGACGGCGTCGGGGTAGGCGCCGACGAGGGCTGCCGTGATGAGCACCTCGGCCTCGCGGTCGGCGTCGGTGACGAGGTCGCCGGGTCGCTTCTCGTGGATCTCGCCGGCGGCGAGCGCCCGGAACCGGGGGTTGATGACCTCCTCGGCCACGTCCTTGAGCAGGCTCAGCACCTCGTCGGTCTCCACGCCCCCAACCTAGCGATCGACGGTCGGCCTCAGCGGAGCGGTCTCAGGTGCTCGGGCACGTCGAGCCACCACACGAGGGTGGCGCGAGCCTGCTCGGCCATCGCCAGCGGGTCGGGCCCCGGCTCGGGGAGGGCGTCGACGAGGGCGGAGACGAGGTCCTGCCGCCCTCGCATGCCGAGGGCGTAGACGAGGCCGCGCAGCAGCTGGACCTCGGGCTCGTCCCGGCCGGTGGCTACGATCTCGGCGATCCGACGGGCGACGGCCTCCTCGCGCTCGTCGCGACGCCGACCCCGCGGCTCCATCGTGTTGCCGACGACGTAGCCCGCCTCCTTGGCGACGTCGGGCGCCGAGGACGGCGAGAGCGCGACGCGCTCGAAGAGGTCGAGGTCCTCGACCTGGGCCATCCACGTCAGCACGGTCATGCTCTCGTGCGCCGCCACGGTGTCCTGGCGCGCGAGGGCGTCGGCGAAGGCCGCGGCGTGGACCCGGCCGATGATCCTGCTCTGCGGCGACAGCATGAGGATGCCGAGGGCGTAGGAGCGGTCCTCCTCGTTCGTCTCGCCGAGCGCCGTCTGCAGCAGGTCGCCGAGGATCGGCTCGTGGGCGGTCGCATGCCCCTCGGCCGCCTCGAGCTCGCCCCGGATGCGCAGGTGCGCCTCGCGGATCGCCTGGGCGGTGATGGCTCGACCGTTGCGGATGATCGAGGCGGCGGCCCGACGGTCCTCGGCCGTGAGCCCCGTCGCGACGCGGTGGCCGTCGGGACCCAGCGTGCGCACGAGGTTGGCGGCGCCGCGGTGCACGAGATAGGGGTGCGAGGGGTCGCGCAGGTGGTCGACCGCGAGCCGGACCGCCTCGAGCCGGGTCTCGGGGTCGAGACCGGTGCCGCGCACGAGCGTCGTCAGCACGCTGAGGCAGGCCCGCAGCGAGCTGGCGTTGGTGGGCTCGCGCAGCTGGCCGACGAGGACCGCGTAGCCCCGCGGGGCCTCCATGAAGCGCAGCAGGCTCAGGGTGTCGACGTAGAACTGCGCGTCGGGGCGGCCCACGACCTCCGCAGCCAGCGAGGCGACGACACCGGCGCTGCGGGGGTGCCCGGCCAGGCGCGCGATGGCCTCGGCCCGCTGCACGTAGTCGAGGCCGAGCCCGAGGCTGACCTCCTGGAGGAGGCGCCGGATCAGCCCCTCCCAGTCGCCGGCCCGCACCATCGCGTGCGGCATCCGTCCCAGGTGGTCCGAGAGCCGGTCCCAGTCACCGCCGCTCATCCGCTCGTCGGCGAGCGCCCGCTCGAGCAGGACCAGGGTGGCGTCGACGTCGGGCGGGGTCGGCGGAGGGAGCGTGGCGGCCGGGCGCACGGGCTGGTGCGAGCGCGAGAAGAGGTCGACGGCGGCGAGGAGCTGGCCGTCGCGCAGGCCGAGCACCGTCTCGTAGCGGCGCACGAGCGACCGGGTCACCTCGACGCGGCCGTTCTCCCAGCGCCCGACCTGGGCCCGGTGCACCGGCTCGGCCCGACCCGCCCCCTGGGCGAAACCCGCAGCGCTGCGCAGGGCGGGGTCGGCGGCCTGCAGTCGGGCGTTGCGCAGCACCCACTGCACCTGTTCGTTCAGCACGACGACGCCCGGGCACGGCGCCCTGTTGCGCGTGGCGCCCACGTGCGCAACGACGACCCGTCGCGGCGCCCGACCTTCGTATCGTGACACCTGGCACCGGTGGGTCGGGGCGGGAGTCGAGGCCAGGGGGAGACTCCCGCCCCACCACCGGGCTGTCGCCGCATGAGCGTCGGGCATCGCACGCCCCGCTCGGCCCCTGTCTCCACGGCAACCCTTCCTCGCGTCGCGAGCCGGTCGGCTCCCACGCATCCTCCCCCGAGTTGCGATGTCGAGGGTTCACCGCAACGCGTGTTCGTGCGGGCCACCCATTGGGTACGGTAAGCCTCGGTACGCAGCCTGTGGAGGGGAAGCGGGCCTATGGACCGGGAGTCAGCACGCTGGCTCCCGGTCCTTCTTCTTCGGGGCGCTCGAATCGCGGGTGACGAGGGCGTATGCCGGCTGGCAGGCTGACGCCGTGACCGACGCCTCCCAGCCGCCCGCCGTGACCTCGCCCGAGACCTCGCCCGAGACCTCGCCCGAGACCCCGCCCGAGACCCCGCCCGTGACCCTGCTGACCGACGGCGTCGTGACCCTGCGCGCCCACTCGGTCGACGACGCCGACGCGATCGTCGAGCAGAGCAGCGACCCGGAGAGCCTGCGGTGGACAACCGTCCCGAGGCCCTATGCGCGCGAGGACGCACTCGGCTGGGTCGAGCACAACCTCAGCGCCTGGGGCGAGCCCCAGGGCACGCGGTCGTGGGCCATCGCGTGGACCGACGCGACGGGCACGCCCCGCTACGCCGGGACCATCGACCTGCGCCCCGGCGCCGCGCCGTCGGCCGGAGAGCTCGGCTTCGGGCTGCACCCGGACGCCCGCGGCCACGGGCTCATGTCACGCGCCGTCCGGCTCGTCGTCGCGCACGCCTTCGCGACGCCGGTCTGGGGCGCACCGGTGACCCGTGTCCACTGGCGCGCCGTCGTCGGCAACTGGGGCTCGCGGCGGACCGCGTGGTCCACGGGCTTCACCTTCCACGGCACGATCCCGGGCAGCCACCCCGACCCCGAGGGCGGCACCGAGGCGCTCGACACGTGGACCGCCAGCATCACCCCGGGCGTCCCGCTCGAGCCGCAGGGGCCGTGGTTCGCCGCGGTGCCGATCGACGGCGAGCGCGTCCGGCTGCGGCCCTGGCGGGCCGAGGACGTCGACGCGATCGAGCCGCGCGACGACCCCGGGCACTGGATGCCGTCCCGGTCGATCCTGCGACCCGAGACCTTCCCGGCGTGGCTGCGCACCCGGCAGGAGCGGATGTCCGAAGGCACGGCGGTCGACTGGTGCGTCGCCGACCTCGGCACCGACCGCGCCCTGGGGAGCGTCACCGTCTTCAGCCGCGGCGGGGCCATCACCGACACGGCCGAGCTCGGCTACCAGTTCTTCCCGAGCGCCCGCGGCCGTGGCGCCGCCAAGGAGGCGGCCCGGCTCGCCGTCGACCACGCGCTGGCCCCGGCGAGCGAGGGCGGGCTCGGCGTGCGGCGCCTCGTCGCCGAGACGGCCGCCGACAACGAGGCGAGCAACGGCGTGCTCCGGTCCGTCGGCTTCGTGGAGTTCGGTCGCGAGCACGCGGTCGACCGCGTGGCCGACGGCGGCTGGGGCGACGGCCTGCACTGGGAGCTGCTGCCGCCCGGCTCGACCGACTGAGGCCACGCGCTGGACCGAGGTGCTCACCCTGGACACCGGGCGCCCCTGTCGGCGGCCGTTCGGGTATGCCACGGTTGACGAAGCGCCGCCGGCCAGCCACCGGGCGGCGCGCCTGACGGAAGGACACGCGATGAGACTCGGGCACGAGCAGGAGCTCGACGCACCGCGGAGCGTGGTCTGGACGAACTTCATGGACCTGCGCCGGATCGGCCGCTGCTTCCCCGGTGCCGAGGTCACCGAGGTCGACGGCGACGACTTCGTCGGCGAGATCACGGCCAAGCTCGGGCCGCTCTCGATGTACTTCGACGGCACCGGCTCGATGGTCGAGCGGGACGAGAAGGCCGGACGAGCCCGCCTCACGGCCACCGGGCAGGAGCGTCACGGCCTCGGCAAGGCGACCATCGACATCACGCTGACGCTGCACCAGGTGTTGGGCGACGACACCCGGACCCGCGCGCACCTCGTGACCGACCTCGTCTTCCTCGGCTTCCCGATGGACTTCGGCACCGGCCTCGTCCAGCGCGCCTCCGACCCGCTCATCGAGCGCTTCCTCACGTGCATGTCGGTGTCGGGGCCGGTCCCAGATGCCGACGCGGACGACGACAGCCCGCTCGATCTCGTCCGCTCGGCGACCGACCTCTTCGGCTCCTTCCGGCGCGACCGCCGCGAGCGCAAGCGGCGATGAGGGTCGCCGTCGTCGGCGCGAGCGGCTACATCGGGTCCCGGCTCGTCCCCGAGCTTCTCCGCCGCGGCCACGACGTCGTGGCCACCCACCACCGGAGCCCGGCCACGGCATACCCCTGGTCCGGCGACGTCGAGTGGCGGCGGGTCGACGTGCACGACGAGGACCGCGTCCTCGAGGCGCTCGAGGGCGTCGACGCCATCTGCTACCTCGTGCACGGCCTCGACGCGGACGACTTCATGCAGCGCGACCGCCAGGCCGCCGACAACGTCGCGTATGCCGCTGGCGTCGTCGGCGCGGGCCGCCTCGTCTACTTCTCCGGCATCGTGCCCGACCTGCCCAACGACGAGCTCTCGGACCACCTGCTCTCGCGACTCGAGGTCGAGGAGATCCTCGCGACGGCCGACTGCCCGGTGCTGACCCTGCGCGCGTCGATGGTCGTCGGGGCCGGGTCGACGAGCTTCGAGGTGATGCGCCAGATGTCGACCCGGCTCGGGGTCGTGCAGACCGTGCCCGCGTGGATGGGCAGCTCGGTCATCCAGCCGGTGGCGGTCGCGGACGCCGTCTGGTTCCTCGCCGAGGCGCTCGAGCGACCCGACGTGACGGGACACCTCGACGTCGTCGGGCCCGACCGGCTCAGCTACGTCTCGCTCCTGCGGACGTATGCCGCCCGCGCCCGACTGCTGCGCGTGCAGGTCCCCGTGTGGCTGGCCCCCGTCGAGACGGTCGCGCGCGTGGCCGGGGCCCTCGTCGACGTGCCGAACGGGACGGTGGAGTCGCTCATCCCGAGCCTCGGGCACGACATGGTCGGTGAGCGCGACGCCGCCGACGTGTTCGGCGAGCCGCCGGGTGGACGGCTCGGCGTCTCCGACGCGGTGACCCGGTCGCTCGCGACGACGCGGGCCGGAGACGGAGCCCCCGACGGGGCCGCGGTCGACGGCGACCCCCAGGCGCCGTCGGCCGGTGACCCGACGTGGTCCCGCCACCGGTCGGTCCTCGACTGGGCGTGGTCGACCGCCCGCGGGCGCTAACGGGCGATGTAACCGCCGTCGATGTAGAGCTCGAGGCCGGTGACGAAGGCCGCGTCGTCGCTGACGAGGTAGGCCACGCCGGCCGCGATCTCGTCGGGCCGACCGACTCGACCCATCGGGGTCAGGTCGATCATCGCCTGCTCGAACGGGGTGCCCCGCGCGCCGTCGAGGATCGGGGTGTCGATGAAGCCGGGGTGGATCGAGTTGACCCGCACGCCCTCCGTGGCCCAGTGCACGGCGACGTTCTTCGTCAGCGTCCGGACCGCACCCTTGGCCGCGTGGTAGGCGGGCGAGGTGCCGAAGCCGCCGCTCGTGCCGAAGATCGAGCTGATGTTGACGACCGTGCCGTGGCCCGAGGCCTTGAGGTGCGCGGCGGCGGTCTTCATGCCGAGGAAGACCCCGGTCTGGTCGATGGCGATGGTGCGCTCCCAGTCGGGGAGGCTCGTCTCCTCGATGGGGGCGAGGTCACCCATCCCGGCGTTGTTGACGAGGATGTCGAGCGACCCGAACGCCTCGACCGCCCGGGCGACGGCGGCCTCCCAGTCCGCCTCGCTCGTGACGTCGTGCCGGAGGAACTCGGCCCTGGCACCGGAGGTCGTGAGCTCCTCGGTCGTCGTGGCCCCGAGCGCCTCGTTGACGTCGGTCAGCAGGACCGCTGCGCCCTCGTCGGCGAGCCGCCGCGCCGTGGCCTTGCCGATGCCGCTCGCCGCGCCCGTCACCAGTGCCACGCGTCCGTCGAGTCGCTTCATGGTGATCACTCCAGTTCAGTTGTGGGGCAGGCTCTCCGCCTGCCCCTCCAGTCTCTGCCGGTGGCGCGGGGGACGCAGTTCCCCACGTCACAGATCGGCCCACGTGACCGACGAGACACGGGCCTGGGGACGATCCCGACCAATGCCGACATGTCGGTCAGAGGGATCGGGAGGCCGCCGAATCAGGGTCGATCGGGGTCGATTTCGGGGTCGACCCCGGTTGCGGGAGACGGGCGCCGGGTATGACTGTGGATGCAGTGAGCCGACGAGGGTCGGACCAGTGCGAGATGAGGAGACACCGTGTCATTCGGTGAGCAGCTGAAGAGCAAGGCGGACGAGGTCCACCTGCAGGAGAAGGCCAAGGACTTCGGCGACGCAGTCGTCGAGATGGCCAAGGCCGCGATGTCGGTTGCCGCGAGCTACGCGCACGACAACCGGGGCAAGGTCGACGGGGCCCTCGACAAGGCCGAGGCCAAGATCGACGAGAAGACCGGCGGCAAGCACGCCGACACCGTGACCAAGGTCCGTGCCTCGGTCGACAAGGGCATCGACAAGATCGTCGAGCATCACGACCAGGCGGCTCCTCCCTCCCCCGCCGCCTCCGCCGTGCCCGACGACAAGCACAGCGCCTTCGACGAGGACACCCCCGCCGGCAACCCCACCTGAGCCGGCACCTCCCAGGGCCGTATGCCGCCGAAACCCCCTCGGCGGCATACGGCTTCGTCGTGTGCGGGTGCCGTGCCGGCCGCGTCAGCGTTGGTCGACGGCGATGTCGCCGGACCCGGTCCTGATTCGCAGCGTCGAGGTGCTGCCCGGGTTGGTCGGGACGCTCACCTCCGCGTCGCCGGACCCCGTCTCGGTGTCCACGGCATAGACGGTGTCCTGCGGCAGGCGCACCGAGACCTCGCCCGAGCCCGTCCTGACCGACACCGGCGAGGCCGCGGTCGCGAGCTCGACGTCGATGTCGCCGCTGCCCGCCTCGGCCGTGACCTGGTCGGCGCTCAGGTTTGCCGTCGCGATGTCCCCGGAGCCCGCCTTGAGCGTGACGTCGCCGAGGGAACCGGTCAGCGTGATGTCGCCGGACCCGGTGTCGACCGTGACGTCGGCCGCGTCAGGGACGATGACGACGTAGTCCACCGAGCACCAGGCGACGAAGCCGTGGCACTCCGCGTCGACGGTGAGCGTCGACCCGGTCCACTCCTCTCGCGGCGTCGGTTCGCTCGATCCCGGACCCCACGACACGTGCCGGCTGACCTGCACCGTGCCCGCCCTGCCGCCGCCCTGGACCTCGATGTCGCCCGCCTCACCCTTGATCGTCAGGGCGCCGGCGGGTCGCTCGTAGGTCTGGTGCTGGTCTGCGCTGCGCCAGAGACCGCCGGTGGCCGCGCCCCACGTCGTGGCACCGGCGGCACTCGCGAGGACGAGGGTCGCCCCGAGCCCGGCGAGCAGCCACCAGGGGCGTGCCGTCGGGGTGGCGGGTCCGTCACCGCTGCCGTGCGACCCGGCGGGCGGACCGACGGACGGCTCGGTCGTCAGGGTCGGGCGCAGCCAGGAGTCGCCGTAGGGCTCGGCGCCGCGCAGCGAGTCGCCGTGCACACGGTCGTCGGGGACGGACGTCGGCTGGCTCGTCGGCCGGTTCGGCGGCGGGTTCGTCGGCGGGTTCGTCGGTTCGTGCATGGACATGGTGGATCCCCTATTCCGAGAGGTACTGGAGCACGGCCAGGACGCGGCGGTGGTCGCCCGCCGTCGTCGGCATGTCGAGCTTGGTGAAGATGGCGTTGACGTGCTTGGCGATCGCGCTCTCGCTGACCTGCAGGGCGCGGGCGATGCCGGTGTTGGAGCGGCCCTCGGCCATGAGCGAGAGCGTCTCGCGCTCCCGGTCGGTGAGTCGCTGCAAGGGACTCTTGTCGCGTCGCAGCAGCAGCTGGGCGACGACCTCGGGGTCGAGCGCGGTGCCGCCGTCCGCGACGCGGCGCAGCGAGTCGACGAACTCGTCGACGTCGGCGACGCGGTCCTTGAGGAGGTAGCCGACGGCGGAGGTGGTGCTGGCGAGGAGGTCGGCGGCATACCGCTCCTCGACGTACTGGCTGAGGATGAGCAGCGCGACCTCCGGCCACTGCGCGCGGATGACGAGCGCTGCGCGCAGCCCCTCGTCGGTGTGGCTCGGCGGCATCCGCACGTCGAGCAGGGCGAGGTCGGGCCGGTGCCGCTCCACGGCGGCGAGGGCCGCCTCGGCGTCACCGACGGCCTCGACGACCTCGATGCCGTTGGCGGCGAGCAGCCGGATCAGCCCGTCCCGCAGCAGGATCGAATCCTCGGCGATCACGACCCGCATGGCATCTCCGCCCTGAGCACGGTGGGACCGCCCGCCGGGCTGGTCACGGTGAGGGTGCCGTCGACTGACGCGACCCGGTGGGACAGCCCCGTCAGCCCGGAGCCCGCGCCGGTGGCGGCGCCACCCTGGCCGTCATCGCCGACCTCGACGACGAGACGGTGGGCGTCCGAGGTGACCCGGACCGTGGCCCGCGTGGCACCGGAGTGCTTCGCGACGTTGGTCAGGGCCTCCGACACGACGAAGTAGGCGACGGCCTCGAGGGTGCGCGGCGGACGCTGGGCCAGGAGCACGTGCAGGCTCGTCGGCACCGGCGCGCGGGCGACGATCCCCGACAGGGCCGCGTCGAGCCCTCGCTCGTCGAGCACCGCGGGGTGCAGGCCGCGGACGAAGCCGCGCAGCTCGGCCAGCGCCTGCTTCGCCTCGTCGTGCGCCTCCTCGATGGCCCGTCGCGTCTCGGGCGGCGCGTCGGGCCCCAGCGCCGAACGGGCCATCCCGAGGTTGAGGGCGAGCGAGGTGAGGCGCTGCTGGGCGCCGTCGTGGAGGTCGCGCTCGATCCGGCGGCGCTCGGCATCGGCGGCGTCGATGACCCCGGCACGCGTCTGCTCGAGCGCGGTGACCCGCGGCGAGAGCTGCTCGCCCCGCGTCTCGCCGAGCATCGGCCGGAGGATCGCGAGGTCGAGCGCGCAGAGCCTGCGGGCCGCGTGCGGGGCGAGGACGATGAGACCGAAGCCGACGGCGGTCGAGACCCAGATGCGGCCGACCCCCTGGAGGAGGCCACCGGAGAGGGCGAGCACCTCGGGGCTGATCCGGGCCCAGAGCGGCGACGTCACGAGGACGAGGCCGCCGCCCCAGCAGGACGCGACGACCGCGGCCGAGGCCGCGAGCAGCGTGGGACCGACGAACGCGTGGTACGCCAGCTGCCGCCACGTCGACGCACGCCCCAGCCGGGCCAGCCAGCCGCGCCATCCCGGTTCGACGGGGTCGGCCGGCGCGTGGACGACGACACCGAGCAGCGCCGCGGCCCGCGCGCGGTGCCAGCGGCTCAGCCCCTCCGACACGAGCAGGAGGAGGGCGACGAACGCGACGCCGACGACGACGACGAGCAGTCCCGTCGCGAGGCCCGCGAGCGTCCACACCACCGGAGCCGCCAGGGCACCGACGACCCCGCCGAGCACGACGTATGCCGTGTGGCGGGGTGCGAGGCGCCGCTCGACGCGGGCACGGATCGTGGTCACGCGACCACGGTAGGGGTCGGCGGGCGCGCCGGACCATGACGTTGATGACCGACCTGGGGTGGAGAAAAGTACAGGGCGGTCCGGTGTCGTAGGGGCTGCCACGGGGAAGCGGTGTCCACCATGCTGGGAGTGAGGCCGGGTCCGCCCGACGTCCACCCACCCTCGGAGGCCACCATGACGCAGCAACCCGACCAGCCGATCCCGCCGGCACCGCGCGAGATCCCGGCCGGCTGGTATCCCGACCCGGAGGGCAAGCCCCAGTCGCGCTACTGGGACGGCGATTCGTGGACCGACCAGCTCGGCCCGCTGCTGCCGCCCGCCCCGGCTCAGCCCGTCCAGGCCGCACCGTCCCTCGCGGCGGCCTTCGCGCCCGTGGCTCTCGACGCGGAGGGCCTGCCCGTCAGCGACCGGTCGCGGCTCGCGGCGGCGCTGCTCTGCTTCTTCGTCGGCGTCCTCGGCGTGCACCGCTTCTACGTCGGCAAGGTCGGCACCGGCATCCTCCAGCTCGTCACCTTCGGTGGGCTCGGCATCTGGGCGCTCATCGACCTCATCCTCATCCTCGTGGGAACCTTCCGCGACAAGCAGGAGCGGCTGCTCGTCAACTGGTGACCGCGCGACATTCCACCAATGTGCCTCTGCGTCAATCGAATTGAAGGCCCCGCTCAACGTCCGTTTTGCCCGCGTCAGCCCGGGTTTGGTCTAGGTAGATCGACTCAACCCGGCCATCCGGCGTATCTTCCGGCGGTCCTGCTCCTTCTGAGGTCTCGACAGTTCGACCTCAAGGAGCAACCACCATGTCGCAGTTCGTCCTCGACCGTCCCGGAGAGCCCGGGGCCCACCGATCCATCTCGTCCGGCCGCCTCGGATCCCTCCGAGGGACCGTCACCGGCGCAGCCACCACGGCCGTGGACCGCCTCCAGGCGTTCCTCGTGGCCTACAGCCTCCAGGCCCTGCGGATCAGCCTCGGGCTGGTCTTCCTCGGCTTCGGTGTCATCAAGTTCGTCCCGGGCCTCAGCCCGGCCGAGGCCATCGCCTCGGCGACGATCGACCGTCTGACGTTCGGCCTCGTCTCCGGCCACACCGCGGTGCTGCTCACCGCCGTGACCGAGACCGTCATCGGGCTGACGCTCGTCACCGGCAAGTTCCTGCGCGTCGGCATCGTCGTCCTCGGCGGAGCGCTCATCGGGATCATGTCGCCGCTCGCCCTCTTCACGGCCGAGCTCTTCCCGCACGGCCCGACGCTCATGGGCCAGTACGTCCTCAAGGACATCGTCCTGGCCGCCTCGGCCCTCGTCGTCGCCGCCTACGCCCTCGGGGCCCGGCTGCACGCCGGCACGGACGACTGACCGGAACCGCGATCACGCAGCCGCCGCTGGGTGCACCCCGATGGTGATGGGGTGCACCCAGCGGCCGAGTGAAGGAGCCCACCGATGACCGCACTGACCACGAACCCCGCGCCGGCCCTCGGCGCACCCCGACCCCACCTCGTCGACGTCCCCACGGACCACCGGCTGCAGGCGCGCGGTCGCCGCCGCGACACGCACCGTTTCCCGGCCGCGACCTACCTGTGCCGCAGCGTCGCCCGCGAGGAGCGTGCCGTCGCCCAGCAGGCACTCGAGACGACGGACCGGTCCGCGTCGCGCCGGATCGGCGGCCTCGGGGGCGTCGTCGCCCTGCTCTTCACCGCCGCCCTCGTGGTGCTCGCGACCGGTCGTGCCGACACGCGGCCCGGCGTCCTGGCGCTCGTCGCCCTCGGCGGACTCCTCGTCGCCGCCATCGTGGCCCTCGTCGCGGTGCTGCGCAGCCACGAGCGCGAGCACGACGTCCTCGCCGAGCGGGTGCGGATGTACGACGCCCGCCTGCTGGAGCTGCGACCCCGACGCTGACCGTGGGGACGGACGGTCGACATACTGACGGCATGACCGAACACGTGACCATCACGACCGACGCCGGCGAGATGCCCGCGCACCTCTGGCTCCCGCCGACCGGGCAGGGCCCGGGCATCGTCGTGCTGCAGGAGATCTTCGGCGTCAGCGACTACATCCAGCGCCGGGCCGCCCAGCTCGCCGAGCAGGGCTACGTCGTCGTGGCACCCGAGATCTTCTGGCGCCTCGGCGTCACCTCGCCCGTCGAGGGCGAGGACGCGCTGCAGCAGGGCATGGGTCTCGTGCAGCGCCTCGACTGGCCGGCGGCCGTCTCCGACGCCGCCGCGACGGTCGAGTGGCTGCGCGACCGTGACGAGGTCACGGCCGGTGTCGGCGCGGTCGGCTTCTGCTTCGGCGGCGGGCTCGGCTTCAACGTCGCCGGCCACCTCGAGTCCGACGGCTCGGCTCCGCTCGACGCGCTCGTCAGCTACTACGGCTCGGCCCTGCCGGGACTGCACGACGTCGTGACCGTGACCGCGCCGAGCCTGCACCACTTCGGCCTCGCCGACTCGTTCATCGACACCGAGACGGTGCGCCGGATCGAGGCGTCCGTGACCGAGCAGCCCGCCACCGTCTTCGAGACGTATGCCGGCGCCGACCACGCGTTCGACAACGACGACATGCCGTGGCACGACCCGGCGTCCTCGGCCCTCGCCTGGGCGACGACGAGCGAGTTCCTCCGCGAACGGCTGCCCGTCGACTGAGCATCTCCCTCCCTCCCGGAACGTCCTCGTCGAGCCGTGTCGAGGCCGCGCCGCGCCGATCGACGTGGGGGTGAGCCGGCAGCGAGCCGGGACCAGCCCCACCATCGACCCCAGGAGCACCTCCCGTGACGCAGTTCCTTCTCTCCGTCCACCACCGCGAGGGCGACGCCATGCCGTCCGAGGACGAGATCCAGCACATGTACGCCTCCGTCGACGCCTTCAACCGGAGGCTCCAGGAGACCGGGGCGTGGGTCCACGCCGGCGGTCTCACCGACGTGAGCCAGGCCAAGGTCGTCGACGCGTCGGCCGGGGCGGGGTCGATCACCGACGGGCCGTTCAGCGAGGCCCGCGAGTGGCTCGGTGGCTTCTGGATCGTCGAGGCCGTCGACCTCGACACCGCACTGGCCCTGGCCCAGGAGGGCTCGGCCGCGTGTCATGGTCCGGTGGAGGTCCGGGCCCTCCAGGGCGAGTGACCTCGCACCGCCCCGATGCGGACGACCCCGGGCACTGGGTGCCGCCGGGGCCGTTTGCGTGTGTTCGTGGTGGTCCGGCACGTGATCTCCCGGGCGGACGTCCGCACACCGGGTGGGCGGGTGCCGGAGCGGGTATGGCCCCGTGGGCTGTTGCTGCAGCCCTGCCCGTGACCGTCGAGGAGTACCCGTGAAGCTGCACCCGGTCGAGGCGGTGGCTCCCGGCCTCGCCGCGCGCATCGCGGGCGCCGAGCGCGGGGACGCCCGACGGTTCGCCTTCCGCGTCGCTCGCCTCGCGTGCGCGGTCGCGGGGGTGCACGACCGCAACGCGCTCGAGGTCGCCCGCGGGGGTCTCGAGCACTACCCGGAGGTCGAGGACCTCGTGGCGCTCTGGAACCTGGAGCGCGACCTCGACTCCGCCTGCGAGGCCCATCTCGGCACGCACCCCGACACGTGCAACCTCGACCAGCTCCGGCTGCACGACGAGTGCGTCGAGGCCCGTGCCGTCGCTGCCGTCATCGCCGCCCTCAAGCCCGACGCGCTCGTCGCCGCCCGGCAGGCCACCCACGAGGCATTCGCCGCCGGGTGCGAGGCCGCTGCCCTCGAAGCCCTCGCCGACCAGCTTCTCGTCAACTGACCCGACTCTCACTCGAGTGAGCGCCCCGCCCCACTCGAGTGAGCGCCCCGCCCCACGGGGGCACCACGGGGGCAGTGTCAGGCGTGCCGCCGACCCAGCCGTCGCGCCCACCGGTAGGCGGGCTCGCGCACGGCGACGACCCAGGCCGGCGGGGAGGTGCCGGCGAGCTCGTTGACGATCGGGTCGAACCGCGTGGCGGCGTCAGCCTGCTCGAGGCCCAGCTGCAGGAGCCCCACCGCGCGCCAGGGGCCACCGTCGAGCGATGCCGCCAGCTCGTACTCCCGCGGCACGACCTCGTCGCCACTGGGCCTCGCGAGCAGGGCGAGCGAGTGCTCCCCGGCCCTCGTGGGCAGCAGCGTCGTCAGCGACCGGCTTGCGGCCCACCGGACAGGGCGCAGGACGTAGCGGCTGACCCGGCCCGTCCCCGTCGTGGCGAGGAGGAGGTCGGCGGGCCCACCGGACGTGCCGGCCGCCGGCAGACGCACGGCGAGGCCACCGACGTCCCACCAACCGGGCTCGGTGCTCATGGCGCGCGAGACGCGGACCGTGCACGGGTGCACACCACGGTCGACGAGCAGCGGGACCTCCAGGTGCGCGGCCGGCGCGTCGATGCGCAGCTCGGCGTCCCAGGTCCTCCCGACGGCATGGAGCGGCTTGCGTCCGGAGGCCCATGCGACGAGCCCGAGTCCCGCGGCGAGCACGACGCCGGCAGCGCGCTCGGGAGGGGTGGGCACACGAGGCGAAGCGGGTCTCGCGATGGAGGTGGTGGTCACGAGGTCCACCTACCCAGCCGGAGGCGACTGCGCCGCCCCTGGGGCGGAGCGCTCACTCGAGTGGGACGGGGTGCTCACTCGAGTGGGGGTTGCGTCGTGTGGGAGGACATCGCGGGTGGGAGGTCGGCGGCGTCGGCGGTCGGCCAGGCCGCCGGATCGGGGCCGAGCGCGGCGAGCTCGGTCACCTGCTCGCGGCACCACGTCGAGACCTCACGTCGCCCGGACAGGACGTCGGCGGCGAACTCGCGCCACGGCACCCACTCGGCCGCCTCGACCTCGGCGGGGTCGGGGCCTGGCTGGGGTGCGACCCCGCTGACCCGGCCGACGAGGACCGGGCACAGCTCCCACTCGACGACTCCGTCCATCTCGGCGCGGTAGGCGAAGCGGGGCAGCACGAGGCGCAGGTCGTCCACGTCGAGGCCGAGCTCGTCGCGCGCACGCCGGCCGACGGCGTCCTCGACCGGCTCACCGGGTGCCGGGTGACCGCACGCAGAGTTGGTCCAGACGCCCGGGAAGGTCGCCTTGGCGAGGGCGCGCTGGGTCACGAGGAGCGAGCCGGCGTCGTCGAGGAGGTAGACGGAGAAGGCGAGGTGGAGCGGGGTGTCGGCGTGGTGGACCGTCGCCTTGGGCGCTGTGCCGATCGCCTCACCGTCCGGGGAGACGAGGACGACGAGCTCTTCGTCGGCGTCCGGCGTCACGACGGTCACCGGCCGGGCCTCGCGAGCTCGTTGACCGCGCCGCGGAAGACCGGGGGCAGCGTCGCGGCGGCGGGGACGAGCAGCCGCCGGGTCCAGGCCGGTCGCGTGACCTGGACGAGCGCGTGGGTGAGCAGCGTGTAGCGCCGGGTGGCCGCACGCCACGACCGCTCGTAGGACTGCGGGTCATCGGCGACGACCGCCGCGACCGCCGCCCGCGCGTGGGCGAGGCCGAGCGAGATGCCTTCTCCCGTCAGGGCGTCGACGTAGCCGCTCGCGTCTCCGGCGAGCAGGACGCGGCCCTCGACGCGGTGTGTCGTGCGCTGGCGCAGCGGCCCCGCGCCGCGCACCGACGTCACGACCGGCGCCCCGTCGAGGCGGTCGCGCAGCTCCGGGAACTCGGCGAGGCTCTCGGACAGGGGGTTTCGCTGCTTGCTGAGCACAGCCACCCCGACGAGGTCGTCGGCGACGGGCGTCACGTACGCCTCCCCGTGCGCGCCCCAGTGCACCTCGACGTGGTCTCCCCAAGGGCGTATGCCGTAGTGCTGGCGCAGCCCGTAGCGGCGGAGCGGGCGCGTGTCGGCGGTCCGAGCGACGCCTCCGCTCCCGCTCGACAGGCGGCGGACGGTGGTGTGGTCGCGGTCGAGCCCGAGGGAGCGGCGGGTCGGCGAGTGCAGCCCGTCGGCGGCGATGACCCACGGCGCGGTGAGTGTCGGCCCCTCACCACCCGAGTCGTCGGTGCGCACGGTCACGGCGGTGTCGTCCTGCGTCACCTCGGTCGCGCCGAACGGGAGCACCTCGACGCTGGCGGTGGCGACGGCCTCGCTCAGGGCGGCGTGCAGGGTGGTGCGCCGGATGCCACGGCCGGGGCCGGCCGTGAAGTCCGCCTCGGCGACCCGGCCCCGGGCGACGTAGCGGATGCCGCGGAGGTCGTGTCCGTCCGGGTCGACCCCCAGGCCGGCGAGCGCCTGGAGACCGCCCGGCATCAGACCCTCGCCGCAGGCCTTGTCGATGGAGCCGGCCCGCGGCTCGAGGACGACGGGAGACAGACCGGAGCGGACGGCATACAACGCCGTGGCGAGACCGACGGGTCCGCCGCCGATGACGATGACGTCGATACTCACGTTGCCGCCCCGCTGGGGGCGTCTGCGGGAGAGGCGATCTCGCGGAGGGCGGCGTTCTCGACACGGATGCGGACGGTGAGCAGGGCCGCATTCGCGACGGTGAAGACGAGCGCCGTCACCCAGGCGGTGTGCACGAGCGGTAGGGCGAAGCCCTCGACGACGACGGCGACGTAGTTCGGGTGCGGGATGACGCCGTAGGGGCCGCGGCGGACGAGAGGGAGGCCGGGCACGACGATGACCCGGGTGTTCCACTGGTTGCCGAGGGTCGTGATGCACCACCAGCGCAGGGCCTGGCTGGCCACGACGAGCGCGAGCATGACCCAGGCGAGGGCCGGGACGAACGGGCGGTCGGCGAGCCACACCTCCGCGACGGCACCGACGAGCAGCCCGGTGTGGAGCACGACCATGACGGGGTAGTGCGACTGGCCCCGCTCGACGCCGCCACGCGAGAACGCCCACGCCGCATGGCGTTTCGACACGACGAGCTCGGCGAGACGCTCGAGCCCGACGAGCAGGACGAGGCCGGTGAAGAGCCACTGGGAGGTCATCGGCGCCTCCTGTCAGTCGGCCGCGCGGAGCAGGACGAGCTCGAGGCAGAAGCCGGGGCCCATCGCCATGAGCACGCCCCACGAGCCGGGCTCGGGGGTGTGGTCGGCGAGGGTGTCGGCGAGCACGTGGAGCACGGATGCGGAGCTGAGGTTGCCGATGCGGTCGAGCGAGCTCCACGTGACGCCGAGCGCCTCGCGGTCCACCTCGAGGGCCTCCTGCATCGCCTCGAGGACCTTGGGGCCGCCGGGGTGGGCGACCCACCAGCCGATGTCGGCGCGGGTCAGGCCCTCGCCCGCGAGGAAGCGGTCGACGTCGTCGCGGACGTTCTCGCGCACGAGGTCGGGGACCTCGGCGCCGAGGACGATGCGCAGCCCTGTCGCGCCGACGTCCCAGCCCATGGCGCGCTCGGTCCCGGGGTAGAGGCGGCTGCGGGTGGCGACGACGCGCGGCTGGCCGGGCGCGAGCGCGGCGGCGCGGTCGGCCCCCACCATGACGACCGCGGCGGCCCCGTCGCCGAAGAGGCCGCTGGCGACGAGGTTCGCGGTCGACCGGTCGTCGCGCTGGACCGTCAGGCTGCACAGCTCGACCGAGAGGAGCACCGCGACGTCGGCGGGGTGGCCGAGGAGGTAGTCGTGGACGCGGGCAACACCGGCGGCACCGGCGACGCACCCGAGACCGACGAGCGGGACGCGCTTCACGTCGTCGCGCAGCCCGATCTCGGCGGCGACCCGGGCCTCGATCGACGGGACGGCGAGGCCGGTGATCGTCGTCGACACGATGAGATCGACGTCCCGCGGGGTGAGACCGCACGCCGCGAGCGCCTTGGTGACGGCATGCGAGCCGAGCTCGGTGGCGACCCGGATGAACTCGTCGTTGGCCGCGCCGAAGTCCGCGAGCTGCCAGTAGCGCTCGAGCGGCAGGGCGAGGTGGCGCTGGGTCACCCCGGCGTTGGCGTGGAATCGCTCGAGGAGCGCTCGGTCGGACCCCGTCGATCCGAGCACGTCGGCAAAGGCCGCCGTGACCTCGGCCTGCGCGTAGCTGTGCTCGGGCAGGACGCCGCGGACGGCCGCTAGGTGGCTCACCCGGCCAGCCTAGGCGTCGCCGACGCACCCGGGGGGCGACGTTGGACAGCGGCCGTCGGGGCGCTCGGCCTCGGGGACACCTAGGCTCGGCGCGTGGCGGTGCGGCGGACGGTGCGAGGACTGGCGCTCGCCTGCCATCCGGGCCCGACCGTGGCCGTCACCGTGCTCACGGCGCTGCTCGCCTGGTCGGCCGGACACACGCTGGGTCGCGGCGCCCTCGTGACCACGGCCGTGCTCACCGGACAGCTGTCGATCGGGTGGTCCAACGACCTCGTCGACGCGCGCCGGGACCGCGCCGTGGGGCGCACCGACAAGCCCCTGGCCGCCGGCGCCGTGACCGAGCGGGTCGTCCGGGCCGCCTGCGCGGCCGCCCTGGCCGCGTGCGTCGTGCTGTCGCTCGCGTGCGGCTGGGCCTCGGGCCTCGTCCACCTGCTCCTCGGCGTCGCGTCCGGCTGGGCCTACAACCTGTGGTTCAAGCGCACCGCGCTCTCCCCGCTGCCGTATGCCGTCGCGTTCGCCGCGCTGCCGGCCGTCGTCACGCTCGCCCTCCCCCACCCCGTCTGGCCGCCGGCGTGGGTGCTCGTGACCGGGGCCCTGCTCGGGGTGGGCGCCCACCTGCTCAACGCCCTGCCCGACCTCGCCGACGACGAGGCGACCGGGGTGCGCGGGCTGCCGCACCGGCTCGGGGAGCCGGTCGTGCGGTGGCTGGCACCCGCGGTGCTGCTCGCGGGGTCGGTCGTGGCGGCATTCGGCCCCGGTCTCGACGCCACGGGGCTGGGACTGCTCGCGGCGTGCGTGGCCCTCGCGGTCGTGGCCGTCGTGGGGCGCGGGCGGCTGCCGTTCGCCGCGGCGGTGCTCATCGCCCTCGCGAACGTCGTCAGCCTCGTCGCGCGCAGCTGACCCTCGTCGCGCTCAGTCGGTCGGGGTGATCCGGACGACGACGCGGGTGCTGTTGCCGCGACGCACGACCCACTCGATGGCCATGAAGATCCGGAACTCGACGCCGTACTTGCGGCTGAGCCTGCGGTTCACGGCCTCGGAGGCGGCGGAGTCGCGGATGATCTCGGCGCGGCCCTCGACGACGGGCGCGTCGGGCTTAGCGTTGCCCCGGCGGTCGCACGGTTGCAGCGTGACGCGCGGGTCGTGGCGCAGGCGCTTGAGCTTGCCGGCGCCCTCGGGGGTGCTGACGATCGCGGCGCCGGCGTCGGGCAGCACCCACACGGGGGTCGGGACCGGCTCGCCGTTGCGGCGGTAGGTCGTCAGCAGCACGAAGCGTTCGCCACCGAGGTTGTGGAGCGTGGGCGCCTGGGTCATGGGCAGGACGTACCCGCTCCGGGCGTGCCGCGAGCAGGGTGCCCGGTCGGCACCCTGTGCATTGGGTCACCCCGTGACTCACGGCCGGTTCGTCCGGCTCCCGCAGACCTGAGTCACCCCCTGACCCAATGCACAGCGCAGCCGACGGCATGAGGCGCCGCGGGGGCCTCTACCCGGCGAGCTCCACGTCCGCCACGTAGGCGTCATGGTCGGAGAGGTGGCGACCGCCCGACTGCATCGACAGGCGCCGTGCCTCGCGCGTCAGGAGCCTGCCGCTGGGGACTGCGATGTGGTCGATCGAGAACAGGCCCTGGAGCCGGTGCGGCTGGGACGCGGTCAACAGCTCGGCTCCGAGCAGGGTCAGCCCGGCACGGATCTCCTCTCGACCGGCCAGGCTGCCAGCCGCCTCCGTGCCGTCGAAGGCGTGGTTCCAGTCACCACCCCAGACCGTCGAGGCGGCTGGCAGGGCAGCGACCAACCGGCCCACTGCATGCTTCGTGCGGCTCGCCGTGTCGTCGCCCTGCCACGGGTCCCCACCGCCGCAGGAGCGCCACGGCAGGACCGAGCTGCAGAACGTCAGTCCTCCGACGTCGGCACAGGCGCTGGCCGGGTGCGGGTCCTTCTTCCATGGCTTCGCACTGAGGGCCGTTCGCACGGCGACCGCTGCCCAGGCGCGCTCAGGAGCCATTCGGGCTCTCGTCGCGTGGATAGTGAAGCCCGGAAGGGTGGTCCTGGTCGGCATCTCCGTGAGAAGCCAGATGTCGCAGGCGGCGTCGGTCATCAGGGGCGCGTGCGCGTCGGACCACTTGCCCTCGAGATTCCACGTTCCCAGCCTCATGTGGCCGACGCTAACCATGATCACCAGGGACGGTGGCCGTTCGTCGTGAAGCAGCACGCTGAAGGAGGCCGACACGAACTCGCCGCGGCGGAGCCCGGGCGCTGTCGTGGTGCGTGGCTACGATCGGCGGGTGAGCGCCAAGCCCGTCGTCGTCGAAGCGCCCAGTCCGTCGAGCCCGTCGGGCGTGCGGGAGGTCCGCGTCTCGAGCCCCGACCGGGTGCTGTGGCCGGCGTCCGGGATGGCCGACGGCCAGCCGGTGACGAAGCTCGACATGGCGCACTACCTCGTCGCCGTCGCCGACCCGATGCTCCGGGCGCTCGGCGACCGGCCGGTGACGCTCCAGCGCTTCCCGGAGGGCATCGAGGGCGAGGAGTTCTTCTCCAAGAACCCGCCCAAGGGCGTGCCCGACGGCACGCGCACCGTCATGTGCACCTATCCGTCGGGCCGCAAGCACCCGCAGCTCGTCATCGACGAGATCGCCGACGCCGTGTGGGCCGCGCAGATGAACACCATCACCTTCCACCCGTGGCCGGTCCGCACGGCCGACGTCGACAAGCCCGACGAGCTGCGCATCGACCTCGACCCGCAGCCGGGGCGCGGCTTCAAGGACGCCGTCGAAGCCGCGGTCGCGCTGCGCGAGGTGATGGCCGAGATCGGGCTGACCGCGTGGGCCAAGACGTCCGGCAACCGCGGCGTGCACGTCTACGCGCGGGTCGCGCCGACGCACGAGTTCCTCGACGTGCGCCACGGCGTCATCGGCATCGCGCGCGAGCTCGAGCGGCGGCTCCCCGACCTCGTGACGACCTCGTGGTGGAAGGAGGAGCGCGGCGAGAAGATCTTCGTCGACTTCAACCAGGCCTGCCGCGACCGCACCATCGCCTCCGCCTACTCGCCCCGACCGCTCCCGGGCGCGCCGGTCTCGACGCCGGTGACGTGGGACGAGCTCGGGTCCGTCGACCCCAAGGAGCTGACGGTGCGCACCGTGCCGCAGCTCGTCGCCGACCGCGGCGACGCGTGGGCCGGCATCGACGACGAGCTGGGCGACGTCGCGGCCGCGATCGCCTTGTGGGACAAGGACGTCAGTGAGCGCGGGCTCGGCGAGCTGAACTTCCCGCCCGACTACCCGAAGATGCCCGGCGAGCCGCCGCGCGTCCAGCCGAGCAAGCGCCGCCAGGACAAGGCGGATACGGAGTACATGGCTCCCAAGGCGGAGCGTGACGCCGACCTGCGCACGACGTGGGGCATGCCGGTCGTCCCTCCCGTGTCCCCGATGCTCGCCAAGCCGGTCAAGGACTTCACGGCGGTCAAGGTCGACGTGCTCTACGAGCCGAAGTGGGACGGCTTCCGGTCGATCATCTTCCGCTCCGGCGACCTCGTCGAGATCGGGTCGCGCAACGAGAAGCCGATGACGCGCTACTTCCCCGACGTCGTCGAGGCGGTGCTCGCCAACTTCCCCGACAAGTGCGTCATCGACGGCGAGATCGTCCTCGTCTCGCCCGAGTCCGGCGACCGGCTCGACTTCGACCTGCTCCAGCAGCGCATCCACCCGGCGGCCTCACGCGTCAAGAAGCTCGCCGCCGAGACACCGGCGTCCTTCATCGCCTTCGACCTGCTCGCACTCGGTGAGGAGTCCTACCTCGACAAGCCCTTCGCCGAGCGCCGGGCCGCGCTCGAGGAAGCCCTCGCCACGGCCGAGGCCCCGGTCCACCTGACCGCCGCAACCGCCGACCGCGACGTCGCCCAGGGCTGGTTCACCCAGTTCGAGGGCGCCGGGCTCGACGGGGTCATCGCCAAGCCGGTCGACATCGCCTACGAGCCCGACAAGCGCCTCATGTTCAAGATCAAGCACGAGCGCACCGCCGACTGCGTCGTCGCCGGCTACCGGGTCCACAAGAGCGGACCCGACGCCATCGGCTCGCTCCTGCTCGGGCTCTACGGCGAGGACGGGCAGCTCGCCTCGGTCGGTGTCATCGGCGCCTTCCCCATGGCGCGCCGCAAGGAGCTCTTCGAGGAGCTCCAGCCGCTCGTCGCCGAGTGGGACGAGCACCCGTGGAACTGGGCTGCTCCCGCGGAGGACACCGGTGGCGTACGCACTCCGCGGTCGTCGGAGTACTCCCGCTGGAACAACCAGAAGGACCTCTCCTTCGTGCCGCTGCGGCCCGAGCGGGTCGTCGAGGTGCGCTACGACCACATGGAGGGCACGCGCTTCCGGCACACGGCGCAGTTCGTCCGGTGGCGTGAGGACCGCACCCCCGAGTCGTGCACCTTCGACCAGCTCGACGAGCCCGTCAGCTACGACCTCGCCGACGTCCTCTCCGCCGGATCCGACTGAGCGACAGCGCGTCTCGGCCGAGTCAGGTGCCGCGTCAGTGCCGCTTCGGTGCCGCGTCAGTGGCGCGGCTGGCGAGGGCGGCGGTCGTGGTGTCGGTCGGCGGCCTCGCGCAGCTGGGCCACGACCTTCGTCTCGGCGTCGTTGAGGGCGGCCTTGGTGTCGGTGAGGTGGGAGACGCCGATCACCGTCGGCAGACCGCTGATGCAGACCTCGACGGAGGTGTGCATGCCCGGTTGGCCGCGGTCCTTGACCCGCAGCCCGATGTGGACCATCGACGGGTCGAAGCGCTCCAGCTGGCTGAACAGCTGGCTCAGCGCGTGCTCGATGAAGGGAAGGTCGTCCTCGTGGTACCCGTCCTCGAGACGGACCCGATCCATGAAGAGGCTGGACGTGCTCATGCCGAGCTCCTTTGCCGCGTGGGCGCCGGTGTCGACGTCCACCTCGATTCTATCGAGCCGCCTTGGCGTCCAACTGTCCCGGACCTATGAGGGTGGTCACCACGAAGATGCGACACCGCCTCTCCGTGCCCCCAGCGCCTGACACGGCAGCGGACGTATCGGGCCATGCCGACTCCGTCCGCCGCCCCCTTTCCGGAGGACGATGGCGAGATGGACGCGACCCCTGACCTCAGATCGATGATCATCGGCTTCCGGACGTCGGCGGCCGTCAGCACGGCCGCCGAGCTCGGGCTCAGCGACGAGCTGGCGTCCGGGTCGATGTCCCTGGCACAGCTCGCCGCACGCGTGGGGGCGGACGAGGACACTCTCAGCCGGCTCATGCGGGTGCTCGTCGCACTGGGTTTGTATGCCGTGTCGACCAAGGGCACCTACACCGCAACGTCGCTCGGGGCCGGGTTGCGCACCGATGCCCCCGGCTCGCTGCGCCCCCTGGCCCGCACGCTCCAGGACCCGGCGACGTGGGCGGCCTGGGGTCACCTCACCCACAGCGTCCGGACGGGCGACACCGCCTTCTCGGCCCTGCACGGTGAGGACGTCTGGACCTACCGGGCCTCCCACGCGCGGGCCAACGCGGTCTTCAACGACAACATGGCGGCTCTGACGTCGAGGGTGGCCACGGCGGTGGCGAGCTCATACGACTTCACGGGGCTGACCTCGGTCGTCGACGTCGGCGGCGGGCTCGGGGCGCTGCTCGAGGCCGTCCTGGCCGGCCACGAGCACCTCGACGGCACGGTGTTCGACCTTCCCCAGGCGCTACCAGCCGGGCCGCCCTCGACGGCGAGCGAGTCGGTCGCGTCCCGGTGGTCGGTCGCGGCAGGCAGCTTCTTCGACGCGGTCCCGCCTGCCGATGCATACCTGCTCAAGAAGGTGCTGCACGACTGGTCCGACACGAAGTGTGTCGAGATCCTGCGCACCTGCCGCCGCTCGCTCGCACCGGGCGGGGTGGTGCTCGTCGTTGAGCTCGTGCTCGACCGACCGGGCCACAAGCTCGAGTCGGCCCTGTCCGACCTCAACATGCTCGTGCTGCCGGGTGGGCGCGAGCGCACGGCGGCGGAGTTCGACGCGTTGTTCGTCGCCGCCGGCTTCGAGCCCGCGCGACTGGTGGAGACCGACGCCGACGTCGTGATCCTCGAGGCACGCACTGACCGCTGAGCGCACTGGCCGGGAGCGGATCCCAGCCAATGTCCTGCGGACGCGTGGCGTGAGCGGTTCCATGGGGTGATGACGCAGGTGGGACTTCGCACCCGGCTGGGAGACGGCTTCCGGGCGAGAGCGCTCCGGGTGGGCACGTCCAACCTCGAGCGCGCCGTCAGGGTCGTGGTGCTCCTGGGTCATGCCTGGGCAGCACTGCTGTGCCTCATGATCGCCACCGGTTGGCGCGGACGCGCCGTGCTCAACGAGATCAGGGGGACACGTACTGGCCGTGGCAGTCGATCGTCACCGTGGTTGCCCTGGGCGTGGTCATGGTGACGATCAGCATCGGTGCCGTACGCTCTGCCCCACGTCAGCGCGTCGTGCTGAGTGGCGCCGCACTGATCATCGCCCTCTTCACCATGGACGCCCTGTCCCTGGGGTCGGCGCGGCTGTGGCTCGTCGCACTCGGACTCGCTTGCACTGCAGCGGCGCTCACGCTGCCAGCGGGGGGGCGCAACCACGAGGCCGCGCGCTGCTCCCTGGCGTCCGCGCCTGCGGTCATGGCACTCGTCGCCACGGTCCGGAGCTCGGACGTCGACCAGGCGCTCGCCGCGATCCGAGGCCGCAGCCTCGCTCCGGCGGCGTCAATCCTCCTGTCGCTGCTGACGATCTTCGCCCTGGCTACCTCGGTCGAGGGGCAGCGGGAGCGCACCGGCCGTTTGCTGCGCTGGCGCGTCACCCGGCAGGCGGTGATCGCGGCGGTGGTCCTCAAGCTCCTGCTCCTCGCAGGGCTCTACCTCCACGTGACGGGTGGATTCCTCGGCGGAGAGGTCTTCTGGCGACCTCGCGTCGACCAGCCCCTGTCCTGGTTGCATGCCGCGCTCGTTGCCGGGTTGATGGTGTCCGTCGCCGCATGGAGTGCGCGTCGCCCCTTGGCTGCGGGCGGTTTCCCGCCGCGGCTCGCCGCTGTCTCGCTCGGCGTCGGCATCATGGAGGTGGCGGCCCTCGCGACGCTCGTCGCGATCACCGTGGTGGGGACCGTCGTGCCCTCGGCCGACACCAGCTCCTTCTTCGGCCTGCCCAACTGGGTGATCGACCACGTCGAGCGGGTGCAGGTCGTCATCGCGGGCGTCGTCCTTCTCGCGGCCCTGGCCGAGCTGCTCGTTCGACGCGCTCTGAGCGCAGGCCTCTACCTCTGGCTCGCGGCGGGGCTCTGGCTGGTCCCCGCCCTGATCGGGATCGCCTTCGCGTCCGACACCTCTCCCACGGCCTGGGCGGCTCCGGGCCAGGTGGAGGCCGTCGTGACCGTCGCCGTGCTCGCGATGGTCGTGACCGGCCGGACGGCGGGTCTCCAGCCTCGAGCCCTGATGGTGCTCGTCGTGGTCCCCTTCGTCGTGCTGCACCTGGACAGCTTCTGGCCGGACGCGTGGATGGACCACGTGACCCAGATCGCGGTCGTTGCGGCGGTCGTCATCGCCCTGTGGCTCAACCCGCCGCCCGCCTACGCCGACCAGCGCCGCAACGAACGCAGTCGCTCGTTGCTCGTGGCCGGGCAGGTCGGGCTGCTCACGCTCTACCTCTACCTCTTCAACGATGCTCAGCTGAGCGGCGTCCTGGGGTCATCGACGACGATCGCCTGGCTCTGGCTCGGCATCCCGATCACGGCCGTCCTCACGGCACGCGTCGCCGGCCGGATGGGGGCCGGCCCCGAACCGACAGCCACGGCCTCCGAGCCGGGTCACGCGTGACGCTTCGACCCGCGTGACGGGCCGCGGCAGTACGGTTCGCGCATGGAGTTCACCTAGGAGGTCGTCGTCCAGGTGCCGCGGGCGCGGTTCATCGAGCTCTTCGACGACCCGGACAACCTGCCGAAGTGGCAGGAGGGCCTCGTCTCGTTCGAGCCGATCCACGGCGAGCCGGGCCACCCGGGGGCCCAGTCGCGGCTGACCTTCCGGCGTGGGCGCGGCACCCTCGAGATGGTCGAGACCGTGACGCGCCGGGACCTGCCGTATGCGTTCGAGGGCACCTACGACGCCAAGGGCGTCCACTCGACGACGCGCAACGAGTTCCACGAGGCCGGTCCCGACGCCACGCGCTGGGTGACCCACAACGACTTCGAGTTCCACGGCATCATGAAGGTCGTCGGCCTCGTGCTCGCCAAGAGCTTCCCGAAGCAGAGCCTGTCGATGATGGAGGCGTTCAAGACCTTCGCCGAGTCGCAGCCGCGCTAGCGGCCACGACCCGGCCCAGGTCGTCTCAGGGCAACGGGCTCAGAGCAGGTCGGTGAGCTCCGTCCGCGCGGCCTCGCGCACGGCCGTGAGGGCGTCGATGGCGGTGCGCGCCCCGCGAGCCGCGGCCGCGAGGTCCTGACACTCGGCCACGGAGTGGAGCGACAGGGCCAGGCGCACGACCGGCACCTTGCTCGGCGCCATCGACAGCGACGAGACCCCGAGGCCGACGAGGACGAGGGCGAGCAGGGGGTCACCGGCTGACTCGCCGCAGACCCCGATGGGGCGGCCGGCTCGGGCGGCCCCCTCGCACGCGAGCCCGACGACGTCGAGGACGCCCGGCTGCCACGGGTCGAGCAGGTCGGACAGCGCGCCCTGCATGCGGTCGGCGGCCATCGTGTACTGAGCGAGGTCGTTGGTGCCGAGCGAGCCGAAGTCGACCTCGCCGAGCACGTCGTGGGCCCGCAGCGCTGCGCCGGGCACCTCGATCATGACGCCGGCCTTGGGCAGCCCGTTCTCGCGGACGCGGCGCGCGAACCACGCCGCCTCCTCCGCCGTCGCGACCATCGGGGCCATGACGCGCACGTCGGCCCCGGTCTCGCGGGCGGCGATGGCGAGCGCCTCGAGCTGGGCGTCGAGCAGGTCGGGCCGCTCGGCCGAGAGCCGCAGGCCGCGACGCCCGAGCGCGGGGTTCTCCTCCGGCCCGAGGTCGGCGAACTTGAGCGGCTTGTCGGCGCCGGCGTCGAGGGTGCGCACGACGACGCGCCGGCCCTCGAAGGGCGCGAAGACCCCGCGGTAGATCTCGGTCTGCTCCTCGACCGTCGGGGCCTTCGTCGCCGAGAGGTAGACGAACTCGGTGCGGAAGAGCCCGACGCCCTCGAGGTCCTGCGCGCCGGCAGCGACGGCGTCCTCCACGCCACCGATGTTGGCGAGCAGCGCGATCTCGGCGCCGTCGGAGGTCCGCCCGGCCCCGGAGAGGTGCGAGAGCGCCTCGGCGCGACGCGCCGCCCGCTCCCGCTGGGCGGTGACGAGCTCCATGTCGGGGTCGATCGTCACTTCACCGGTGTCGCCGTCGAGCGCGACGGGCGTGCCCGGGGCGATCTCGGTGGCCCCGGCGAGCTGGACGACGGCGGGGATGCCCATCTGCGCGGCGAGGATCGCCGTGTGGCTCGTCCGGCCGCCGGCCTCGGTGATGATCCCGACGACGAGCCGCCGGTCGAGCGTCGCCGTCTCGGCGGGCGCGAGGTCCTCGGCGACGATGACGCTGGGCTCGGTGAAGGAGGGTACGCCGGGGGCCGGGACCCCGAGCACCGCGGCGACCGCGCGTGACCCGACGTCACGCAGGTCGGCGACCCGCTCGGCGAAGTAGCCGCCGAGTGCCTCGAACTGGGCGGCATACGTCTCGACGGCGTTCTCGATGGAGTGCGCCCGACCGTGCCCGGCGGCGAGCTCCTTGGCCGCGGCCTTGACGAGGCCCTTGTCGCGGGCGATGAGGGCGGTCGCCTTGAGGATCTGCTGGGCCGTGTCGTCGACCCGGGTCGCCCGCTCCTCGAGCGAGACGGCGACCGACTCGAAGGCCGCGCGCACGTCGGCGAGCGCCGCCTCCTGGTCGTCGACCGCCGTCTCGTCGGCCGGCGGCCGGACCGGAGGTGCGACCTGCACCACCGGTCCGTACGCCGTGCCCGGACTGACACCGATGCCGTGCCTGGTCTCCGAAGGAGTCTCCGAACGGGTCTCCGACTCGGCCATGCTCGTTACTCCGCGTCGAGGTCGCGCGAGAGGAGCTCGACGAGCGAGTCGAGCGTCTCGTCGGCGCCGTCGCCCTCGGCCGTCAGGACGACCTCCTCGCCGTGCCTGGCCCCGAGGGCCATGACGCCGAGGATGCTCGTCGCGTCGACGGGGTCCTCGCCGGGCTTGGCGATCTCGACGTCGAGCCCGGAGGCGCTCGCGGCCTCGACGAAGAGGGCGGCCGGGCGGGCGTGGAGGCCCACCGAGGAGGCGATGGTGACGGTGCGGGTAGCCATGGACGTGCTCCTTCTATGGATTCAGGTGGTCGTGCTGTCGATGTGGATCAGACGGCGATCGAGCTCACGCCCTGGTCAGACCGTAGCGCTCGCGTCGACCTCTGCAAGGTGCGTGTCGCGGGACTTCAGTGCGACGACGATCGCGGTCATGACGAGGACGCCGATGACCAGGGCGAGCAGGAAGAGGAGGAAGTTGCCGATGAGCGGCAGCACCCAGATGCCTCCGTGCGGGGCCCGGAGCGTCGCGCCGAACATCATCACGAGGCCACCGGTGACGGCGGAGCCGATCACGGAGGAGGTGATGATGCGCACCGGGTCGGCCGCCGCGAACGGGATGGCTCCCTCGGAGATGAACGAGGCGCCGAGCAGCCAGGCGGCCTTGCCGTTCTCACGCTCCGGCTCGGAGAAGAGGTGCGGGCGGACCGTCGTGGCGAGGGCCATGGCGAGCGGCGCGACCATGCCGGCCGCCATGACGGCGGCCATGATCTTCAGCTGGGGAGCGTCGGACACCGTGCCGGCCGTGGCGAGGCCCGCGGTGGCGAAGAAGTAGGCCGCCTTGTTGACCGGGCCACCGAGGTCGAAGCCCATCATGGCGCCGAGCACGATGCCGAGCAGCAGCGCGCTCGAGCCGCTCATGTTGTTGAGGCCGCTCGTCAACGCGTCGCTCAGGGCCTTGATCGGACGGCCGAGGACGGTGATGAAGAGCCCGGCGGTGATGAGGGTCGACAGGAGCGGGATGACGACGACCGGCATGACGCCCCGGACCCCCTTGGCCACCTTCCAGTGGGCGATCCAGCGGGCGACGAAGCCGGCGAGGAAGCCGGTGGCGAGGCCGCCGAGGAAGCCGGCGCCCATCGTGGCGGCGATGGAGCCGCCGACGATGCCGGGCACGAGGCCGGGACGGTCGGCGATCGCGAAGGCGATGAAGCCGGAGAGGATCGGCACGAGGAAGCCGAACGAGGCGCCGCCGATGACGAAGAGCAGGCCGGCCCACGACTCGAGGCTGAAGGCGCTGAAGCTCTGCGTGATGTTGTACTTCCCCTCGGCCGTCAGGCCGTACTTGACGATCTCGATCGGCCCCTGCTCACCGAGGGCGACCTGGGCGAGCATGAACGACAGGGCGATGAGGATGCCGCCGGCTGCGACGAACGGGATCATGTAGGAGACACCGGTCATGAGCCACTGGCGGATCTTCGTACCGGTGCTCGCGCCGCTCTCGACCTTCGAGGTCAGACCGCCCGAGGGACCGCCGGCAGCGGCGGCCGCGACGGCGGCTGCGCGCTTGCTCGGGTCGGCGTCCCACTCGGTGACGAGCTGCTCGGCCTGGGAGACGAGCGCCGGGCCGTCGGAGATGCCCTTCTTGACGCCGACGTCGACGAGGGGCTTGCCGGCGAAGCGGCCGGCGTCCTTGACGGGCAGGTCGTGGGCGAAGATGACGGCGTCGGCCGCCGCGATCTCGGTCGCGCTGAGCGGCGTCGAGCCGGCGGAGCCCTGGGTCTCGACCTTGATCGTGTGACCCGCGGCCTTCGCGGCGTTCTCGAGGCCCTCGGCCGCCATGTAGGTGTGGGCGATGCCGGTCGGGCACGAGGTGACCCCGACGAGGTTGAGCACGCGCTTGGCGGCCGGTGCTGCTGCAGCGCCCGTGGTGTCCGTGCCTGCGGCACCAGCACCGGCACCGGCGGTTCCCGCGGCCCCGGCGGCCGCGGCGGCCATGACCGGCTGGTCGAGCTCGACCTCGGCGCTGACGATGCGGACGACCTCGGCCTCGGTCGTCGCGGCGGCGAGCGCCGCCTTGAAGTCCTTCTTCATGAGGGCGCGGGCGAGCTTGGGCAGCATCTGCATGTGCGCGTCGCCGCCGCCCTCGGGGGCCGCGATGAGGAAGACGAGCGTCGCGGGACCGTCCTTGGCGCCCCAGTCGATGCCGTCCGTGCGGCCGAACACGAGCGACGGCTCGGTGATGGCGGCGCTGCGGGCGTGCGGGATGCCGATGCCGCCGGGCAGCCCGGTCGCCATGGTCTCCTCGCGCTTGCGCACGTCGCCCAGGAAGGCGTCGAGGTCGGTGCACCGGCCGGAGGCGACGAGGCGCTCGCCGAGCGTCCGGGTCGCCTCGTGGCGATCGGCACCGGTGAGGTCGAGGACGACCTGGTCTTCGGTGATCAGGGACATGGTGTTTCCTTTCGGACGATCAGGACGATCGGTGCTTGTCGTTCCGGGTGTTCGGCGTCTCGTGGCGCGTCAGGAGAGGACGCGGTCGAAGTCGGGCTCGCGGGTCAGCTCGGCGCGTATGCCGTCGAGGTCGTCAGGTGAGGGCACGCGGCTTCCGGGGAGGGTGACCGCCGCGGCGCCCCACGTCACCCCCGTCATGAGGGCGTCCGCCGGGGTGAGCCCGGTGGACAGGCCGTGGAGCAGGCCGGCGAGCATGCAGTCGCCGGCGCCCACGGTGGACAGGGGGGCCGTGATCGTCGCGCGTGCGTGGGCGCACTCGTCGGCGGTCACGAGCAGGGCGCCGTCGCCGCCGAGGCTGACGGCCACGACGTCGATGCCACCGGCGACGAGCTCACGGGCGGCGTCGCGGACGTGGCCCAGGGTGGGCAGGTCGTGGCCGACGAGCTCGGCGAGCTCCTCGTGGTTGGGCTTGATGAGGTGCGGCTTCGCGGCGACGGCGGCGGCGAACGGCGCGCCGGACGAGTCGATGGCGACCCGCAGCCCGCGCTCGCGCACCCGGCCGACGAGGCCGGCATACAGGTCGGTGGGCGCTCCGGGAGGGAGGCTGCCGCAGCCGACGACCCACTGGGCGCCGTCGGCGTGCTCGAGCGTCGTCGCGAGGAGGGACTCGACCTCGTCGGCCGAGAGGTCGGGGCCGGGCTCGTTGAGCTTGGTCGTCGTGCCGTCGGGCTCGAGGACGCTGATGTTCATCCGGACCGACCCGCACACCGGCACGGAGACGTGGCCGACCCCGGCCGCGTCGAGCAGCTCCTCGAGGAGGTGCCCCTCGGGTCCTCCGCTCGGCAGGACGGCGACGGTCGAGCCGCCCTGGGCCGCGAGGGCGCGAGAGACGTTGACGCCCTTGCCCCCCGGGTCGATGCGGCTGCTCGTGGCGCGGTGCACCTCGCCCCGGCGGAGCGCGTCGATGAGGACGGCCCGGTCGATGCTCGGGTTGGGCGTGAGCGTGACGATCATGCGGTCACCACTTCCGGTCCGGCCGCGCGGATCTCGGCGGCGACGTCGTCGTCGAGGTCGGTGTCGGTGATGACGACGTCGACGTCGGCGAGCTGGGCGAATCGGTGGAGGTGGTCGTCGCCGGCCTTGCTCGAGTCGGTGAGGACCACGCACTTGCGGGCGGCGCCGACCATGGCGCGCTTGACGAGCGACTCGGACTGGTCGGGCGTCGTCAGGCCGCGGGCGACGGACAGCCCGTTGGTGCCGATGACGGCGACGTCGACGACGACGTCGGCGAGAGCGCCGGTGGCCCAGTCGCCGACGGCGGCGCCGGTCGTGCCGCGGACGCGTCCACCGAGGAGGTAGAGCTTGATGCCGGGGTGGGTCGACAGGACGGTCGCCGCGGCGAGGCTGTTGGTGAGGACGGTGAGGTCGAGGTCGGGCGGGAGCATCTCGGCGACGGCCAGGGTCGTCGACCCACCGTCGAGGATGATGCTGCCGCCGCTGGGCAGCTCGTCGAGGGCGCGGGCCGCGATGCGGCGCTTGACGTCGGCGAGGCGGCCGGAGCGGGTGGCGAGGGTCGGCTCGACCTCGAGGCGCTCGACGGGGATCGCACCGCCGTGGACCCGGCGCAGGGAGCCACGACGCTCGAGGGCGGTGAGGTCGCGGCGCACGGTCTCGGCGGCGACACCCAGGGAGTCGGCGAGGGCGGTGACCTCGACCCGGCCGGCACGACGTGCCTCAGCGATGATCCGCTGCTGCCGCTCCGCTGCGTACATCGGACTCCCTCGTCCTGTGTGGTTCCCATCGTGCCCTCTGGGGCCCGTGACACAAGGAAACCACCGGCTCGGCGTGAAGTAAATAGATTCGGGCACCCGTTTCTGTTGGTTTCTTCGAGAGGAGCGGGCTAAACGGGCATACCGGGCGGGCCGCGCCCGTGCCCGAGCCACGACCGAGCCACCTCGTGAGCAGACGCTCCCCCGAGACGCGGCGGACGGCATACGCTGCCGCTCGACGGCCAGTCACCGAGCAGATCGAGGACGATCCATGCAGAGCAGCACGTTCACGCTGACCACGCCCGACGGCACCGACGTCTTCGTCAACCGGTGGCTCCCCGACGGCGACGCGAGGGCGGTCGTCCAGATCGCGCACGGCCTCGCCGAGCACTCGACCCGCTACGCCCGGTTCGCGCAGCGCCTCACCGACCACGGGTATGCCGTCTACGGCTCCGACCACCGCGGGCACGGCAAGACGTCGAGCCCACGCGGCTCCTTCGCCGAGCGGGACGGCTGGCAGACGGTCATCGAGGACCTGCACGCCGTCACCGACAAGGCCCGCGAGGAGCAGCCGGGGCTGCCCGTCGTCCTCGTCGGCCACAGCATGGGCTCGTTCATCTCGAGGGGGTATGCCGCCCAGTACGGTCCCGAGCTCGCCGGCCTCGTGCTCACGGGCACCGCCGGCGGAGCCGGCGCCATCGGCAAGGTCGGCGTCTTCCTCGCCTCGACCCAGGCCCGGCTCCGCGGGCACGAGCACGCGAGCGGCCTGATGAACACGCTGAGCTTCGGGCAGTACAACTCGGCGTTCAAGCCGACCCGCACCGACTTCGACTGGCTCTCGAGGGACCCGGCCGAGGTCGACAAGTACATCAACGACCCCGACTGCGGATTCGTCTTCAGCGCAGGCGGATTCGCCGACCTGCTGCGCGGGCTCGAGTCGGTCAACACCGACCGCGTGGCCTCGCGCATCCCCAAGGACCTGCCGGTCCACCTCGCCTCGGGCGACCAGGACCCGGTCGGCGCCAACGGCAAGGGCGTGCAGCAGGTCGCCGACCAGCTGCGACGGCTCGGCGTGCAGGACGTCACGGTGAAGCTGTGGCCGCAGGCCCGCCACGAGATCCTCAACGAGACGAACCGCGACGAGGTCGAGGTCGAGATCGTCGACTGGATCGACGCGCACCTCGCCGCTCAGGGCTGACCCACATCGCGAGCGCACGGCAGCGCCCACTCGACCACGAACGTCGAGCGGGCGCTGCCGTTCTGGTGGTCAGCCGCCGCGCGGCAGGTCCGAGCGCGGGCCGACCGGCCCGGTCGCGGGCGAGAGGCGGCGTGTGCCCGCGAGCGTCTGGAGGCTGCGCGTGTAGGTGGGCACGATCGTCGGGACGACGCGCGGGTCGGGCTGGGCGCTCGTCGGCACCGGGGTGTGGTGGTAGTCGGCCTGCACGCGCTCGGGCGTCACGTCGATGACGACGTAGCCGTGGCTGACCCCGTCGATGTAGCGCAGCCACGGGTTGAGCTGCTGCGCCGCGCCGATGGCCTGCCGGGTCACGGCCACGACGACCTCGGGCGGCTGTCCGGCGAGCTGCGGCGTGCGCCCGAGCACCTCGAAGAAGCCGTCGCTCGTCACCGACGGGCAGACGAACTCGACCCCCGCGGAGGCGTAGGCCGTCTGGCCGGGTGACGACCTGACGGGAAGGTCGCACGAGAACGACGCGTGGATGTCGCCGGTCAGCACGACCGCGTCACCGGCGGCCGGCGGCTGCGCGGCGAGGTGGTCGAGCAGGCTCGTGCGATCGGCGGTGTAGCCGTCCCACTGGTCGGCGTTGACGAAGGTCATCCCGGCGGCGCCGAGCGCGGCACCCGGGTAGAGGACCGGCGCGACCATGACCTGGTTGCCGAGCAGGTGCCACTGGCGACCCTGCTCGGCGAGGCCCTCCTTGAGCCAGGCCAGCTGCTCCGGCTCGGGCAGGTGCCGGGCCGTCGAGGCGATGGCCCCGTCGATCGCCGGGCTGACCCCGATCGGTACGAACCCGTCGAACGGCACGTCGGGCACGGTCACCTGGGCGCTGCGGTTCTGCCTCGTCTCGAGGATCGAGAGGTCGCCGAGGGCGCCGAACGTGAACCGCTTGAAGAAGCGCGTGCCCCGGTGCGGCACGGACTGGTCGGGCATCCGGAACGGCATCCACTCGAGGTAGGCCTGCATGGCCTGGGCCCGGCGCGCGAGGTAGTCGCCCTCGCCCGCCTGGTGGTTCTGGGCGCCACCGGCCCACGCGTTGTTGGCGACCTCGTGGTCGTCGAAGATCGTGATCCACGGCAGCTTCTGGTGCGCGGCCTGCGCGTCGGGGTCGGCCTTGTGCAGCGCGTGGCGCAGCCGGTAGCCGGTCAGGTCGATGGTCTCGGTCGCGGGCTGGCCGTCGCGGACGCCGACGAGCGCGGCGGGGCCGTAGCGGTCGGCGCCGTTGCCGTACTCGTAGATGTAGTCGCCGACGTGGAGCACGAAGTCGAGGTCGTCGCGGGCGGCGATGGCGCGGTAGGCCGTGAAGAAGCCGCCCGTGTAGTTGCTGCAGCTGACGAGGGCCATCCGCAGCGCGTGGGTCTCGCCCGCGATGTCGCCTGCGGTCTGGGTGCGCCCGACGTCGCTGAACTCACCGAGCGACTGGAAGCGGTAGAAGTAGCGCGTGTAGGGGTCGAGCCCGGTGACGTCGACCTTGACCGTGTGGTCGCGGTCGGGCGTGGTCATGACGGTGCCGTGGGCGGCGATCCGCGTGAAGCGCTGGTCGCGGGCGACCTGCCAGCGCACCGGGATCGACCGACCCAGGCCGCTGCCCGGAGTGGCGACGGGCTCTCCGGGTCGAGCCGGTGGCGTGGCGCGGGTCCAGATGATGACGGAGTCGGCGGTGGGGTCGCCGCTGGCGACCCCGTAGCCGAAGATGCCCCGACTCGCCGGCGCCGCAGCGGCGGCCGGGTCGAAGACGCGAGGGACGGCGAGGGCTGCGGTGGCCGCGGCCACACCCTTGAGGAGGGTGCGCCGGTCGAGGGACGGCGTTGTCATGCTCCGGAGGCTATGCCCGCCCGGTGACCGACAGGGGCGTACGCGTCGACCGGCATCGGGCGACCGCGTGACCGACCGTGGTCGGCGACGGCATACGGCCTCGGGGGCGCCGGCGCGTGGGGTGACGTGGCGGGTCCGGCGACGTAGCGTCGGCACATGAGCACCTACCTGCGGGTCCGGTCATGACCCGCCCGGTCCGCGTCATCGTCGGCGTCCTCGTGCTGCTCGTCGGAGCGCTGTGGACGCTGCAGGGTCTCGGCTACGTCGGCGGCAGCGCGATGTCGGGCAACACGCTGTGGGCCGTCATCGGGCCGATCGTCGCCGTCGCGGGTCTCGGGCTCGCGCTGTCGCGACCTCGCCGCCGCCCCTGACCGAGGCGGCAGGAGCCCTGCGGCGAGGTCAGCCGGTCAGCCGACGCGGGTCGGGCCGGTCGGGCGGACGGCGTCGTCGGCCACCGGCGGCGGGAGCGTCGGGGGTGGCGGCGGTCCCGGCAGTCCCGGGGGCACCTCGGCACCACCCTCGTCGAGCTGGAACGGCGGGTAGACGTCCGTCATGAGCGCGGCGTAGGCGATGACGCGGTAGACCCACCGGTTGAGGCCGGCGACGAGGTCGAAGAGCGCTCGCGGGTAGTGGCCGGCGAAGAGGAGCGACAGCCCCGCGACGAGGACGAGCAGTCCGAGCAGGCCTCCGCTCAGGATGTTGAGGCGACCGTTCCCGTCGGTGTCCCTCGCCCAGGTCCATGCCCACGAGCCGCCACCGACGAGCAGGCCGACGATGAGGTAGTGCGGGATCGCGAGCAGCCACCACTTGACGAGGACGAGCCCCCGGGAGAGCCGCCCCGGGTAGGCGATGTCGAGCCGCGCCGGATAGTCGGGCTCGTCGTCCAGGCTGAACGGCGGGTAGCGGTCGGTGCCGAGGCCGCCGCTGCTCGCGTAGTAGGACACGCGCCAGGTCCACCGGAGCACCCCGAGGTTGAAGTCGAAGAGCCCGCGGGGGTAGCGACCGGTGAAGAGGATCGCGAAGAACGCGAAGACACTGACGACCGAGAACGCGATCCACAGGAAGCCGAGCACGATGACGTGCGGGATCGCGAGGAACCACTTGACGAGCCACAGCCACCGCGAGAGCGGCTCGTCGAGGCGCGCATCGAGCGCGACCGGACTCACGGCTCGGGGGTGCGTCGACAGCGACGTCGGTGCGGCGACGGGGGACGCCTCGACGGTCGAGGCGGGCCGGACGCCGTCCGGCGGCGCGATGCCGCCGGGCTGGGGCGGCCTGGTGCCGTTCGCGCCGCGGACGATCAGGGCCACGGCGACCCCAGTCAGCACGAGACCGATTCCGAGCATGACGAGAGCGAGGGGCAGGAGGAAGCCGGCCCGCACCCCGACGGTGGCGGCGACGGCGACTCCCGCGCTCCCGTCGGCGTTCATGATGACGGCGGCCCACTGGCCCCCGGTGACGCGCCAGGACAGCTGCTGCTGGCCGGCACCCGTGGCCGAGGTGGTCCAGAAGGTCTGCGTCGTCGGGGCGGCCACGGTCGAGGCGCCCGGAGTCGCCCGCAGCACCGCGGCGCTCGCGCTCCCGTCGCGGGCCCGCGCGATGCCGACGACCTGCTCGTGGGCGACGCCCTGGAGGTATGCCGTGAGGTCGCCCGCCGGTGCCACGCCGAGGAACACGTCCGTCCCGGACGCGAGCGGACGTGCCGTGAGCCGGAGGTCGAGGTCGAGCCGGTCGAGCACCCAGGCGGGCACGTCGGGACCCGTCTCGACGACGATGTCCTCGGCGGTGATGGCCGGCGACTGGCTCGTGAGAGCAGGGAGCGTCAGGGAGAGGTAGCCGGCGTCGTCCCGACCCACGGCATACGTGATGGCGAGGCCGGCGCCGCCGAGGAGCAGACCGAGCCCGGGCAGGATGAGCAGGCAGCCGATGACGAGGGCCGCGATGTGGCGCCCAGCGGGATGGAACCCACCCGTCGGGCCCGGAGGGGCGATGGGGCCAACGGGGTTGGGACTGGTGGTGGTCACGACGATCACATCCTCGGGAAGCGGCCCGTGACGAGCCGCACGATGGCCTCGACGATCCCGACGACGCTGCCGACGACGCCGATCGCGAGCAGCACGCGCGCGACGACCTCCCAGCCGGTGCCGATGACGTCGAGCGGGAAGACCTGCCACATCTGCACCAGGGCGATGAGGCCGAAGCCGATGGAGATGATGTCGCCGAAGGCCCGCGGACGGGGCTGGTCGACGACGACGTTGACGAGGTCGGCGATGGCTCTCGCGATGATCGAGGCGTTGATCGCGCCGATGACGAGGACCGTGCGCGGGGTGAGGAACGGCACGACCTGCCAGCCGGGCCAGACGTTGATGAGCAGGAGCATGACGAGGCTGGTGAGGAGCGACCCGGCGTAGCCCGCACGCCGGCCTCGCTGGGGTACGGGCGCACGGGGGTCGAGCTCGTGGCCGGTCCGGTGGTCTCGCGAGTCGGAGGGCAGGTGTCCGGTCGGCGTGGTCATGACGCGCTCCCGGCGAACGTGGAACCCGCATGGGTGCCGAGGACGTCCTGGACGTCGAGGGGTAGCGCGGTCCGGAGCGCGGCCGCGAGGCCACCGGGCACGATCTCGCGCAGCTCGTAGCGAGCCCGCACGAGGGGTGCGGGCACCGTCAGCACCCGGGTGAGGTCGATGGGCGTGCCGCTGACGACGGCTTCGCACTCACCCGCGACGACGGCCGACCGGATCGTCGCCTCGAGGTCGCGCACCTGGCCGCCGCCGTAGCCCATGGCCGGCAGGACGCCTCGCGCGTTCGGGTACTTCGCGTAGGTCGCGGCGATGGACCCCACGGCATACGGGGTCGGGTCGACGATCAGGGCGGCACCGGCCGCGCGCGCGCCGACGACGCCGGCGCCGTAGGTCATCGAGCCGTGCGTCAGGGTCGGTCCGTCCTCGACGACGATGACTCGGCGGCCGTGGACGGCGGCGGGATCGTCGACGGTGACCGGGCTGTCGGCGCGCAGCACCGTGGCACGGGGGTTGAGGGCGCGCACCGATGCCTCGACGGCCTCGACGTCGGCGGTGCGGGCCGAGTCGCACTTGGCGATGACGACGACGTCAGCCATCCGGACGTTGGCCTCGCCCGGGTGGTAGGCCGCCTCGTCGCCGGGTCGCAGCGGGTCGGCGAGGACGACGTGGAGGTCGGGGACGTAGAAGGGGAGGTCGTTGTTGCCGCCGTCCCAGAGGATCACGTCGGCCTCCTGCTCGGCCTCGCGGAGGATCCGCTCGTAGTCGACGCCGGCGTAGACGACGACGCCCGCGTCGAGGTGCGGCTCGTACTCCTCGCGCTCCTCGATCGTGCAGTCGTGGCGGTCGAGGTCGGCGTAGGTCGCGAAGCGCTGGCACGCCTGGGCGGCGAGGTCGCCGTAGGGCATCGGGTGCCGGACCGCGACGACGCGCTGGCCGAGATCGAGGAGCAGCCGGGCGAGGTAGCGCGTCGTCTGGCTCTTGCCGACGCCCGTGCGCACGGCGGTCACGGCCACCACGGGCTTCGTGCTGCGCAGCATCGTGCGCCGGGCGCTGTGGAGACGGAAGTCGGCTCCGGCAGCGATGCAGCGTGATGCGAGGTGCATGACCTGTTCGTGCCGCACGTCGGAGTAGGCGAAGACGACGACGTCGACGTGCTCCCGCTCGACGAGGTCGGACAGCTCGGACTCCGCGACGATCGGAATGCCTTGCGGATAGAGCGATCCCGCGAGCTCGGGCGGATAACGGCGGCCGTCGATGTCGGGGATCTGCGTCGCGGTGAAGGCGACGACCTCGGAGGCAGGGTCGTCGCGGAAGACGACGTTGAAGTCGTGGAAGTCCCGGCCGGCCGCGCCGAGGATGACGACGCGAGTCCGGGCTGCACGGTGAGTGTCGGTGCTGGGGCTGGTGGTGCTCATGGCCATCTCCACGGCTGGGTCACCGACGTGACCGACACACCTCACCACGGGTAGTCCTGGCTGCGGGACCCGCCTCTTCGAGTGTGCCACCGGGGCGTCGGGGCGGCGATGGTCCGAGAGCGGGATCACCCCGGTTTCGAGTCACATTCGGCGGCCGCCGGAGCGGGCCGGTGCCACGATCGAGGGGTGAGCGACACGGCGGCACGAACCGGGACCACGCACGAGCACATCTCCTTGGCGCAGAGCTGGATCGCCAACAACTACAGCCCGTTGCCCGTCGTCATCGCGTCCGCCGAGGGCGCCTGGGTGACCGACGTCGACGGTCGCCGCTACCTCGACGCGCTGGCCGGCTACTCGGCCCTCAACTTCGGTCACCTCCACCCGACGCTCGTCGCCGCGGCCCGGTCGCAGCTCGACCGGCTGACGCTGACGAGCCGCGCCTTCCACAGCGACCGGCTCGGACCCTTCTGCCGGGACCTCGCGACCCTCGCCGGCAAGGAGCTCGTGCTGCCGATGAACACCGGCGCCGAGGCCGTCGAGACGGCGATCAAGACGGCGCGACGGTGGGGCTACGAGGTCAAGGGCGTGCCGGACGGACGGGCCCGCATCGTCGTCATGGCCGGCAACTTCCACGGCCGCACGACGACGATCGTCAGCTTCTCCGACGACCCGCTCGCGCACGACCACTACGGCCCCTACACACCCGGCTTCGACATGGTGCCCTTCGGCGACCTCGAGGCGCTCGAGGCCGCGATCACCGACGAGACCGTCGCCGTGCTCCTCGAGCCGATCCAGGGCGAGGGCGGCGTCATCCTCCCGCCCGACGGGTGGCTGCGCGACGTGCGCCGGCTGACCCGGGACCGGAACGTGCTCATGGTCGCCGACGAGATCCAGTCGGGGCTCGGCCGCACCGGCACGACCTTCGCCTGCGACGTCGAGGGCGTCGTGCCCGACATCTACGTCCTCGGCAAGGCACTCGGCGGCGGCATCGTCCCGGTGTCGGCGGTCGTCGCGGACCGTGACGTGCTCGGCGTCTTCACGCCCGGCAGCCACGGGTCGACCTTCGGCGGCAACCCGCTCGGGGCGGCGGTCGGGCAGGCGGTCGTCGGGCTGCTCTCGACCGGCGAGTTCCAGCAGCGGGCGCGGCACCTCGGCGCGCTGCTCGACGACGGGCTGCGCGACCTGATCGGGCACGGCGTCGACGCGGTGCGCTGTCGCGGCCTCTGGGCCGGTGTCGACCTCGACCCGGGCCTCATGACCGGGCGCGAGGCGTCGCACCGACTTCTCGAGCACGGCGTCCTCGTCAAGGACACGCACGGCTCGACGGTGCGCATCGCTCCCCCGCTCGTCGTCGGCGAGATGGAGCTCGAGATCCTCCTCGACGCCTTCCGGGCGATCCTGCGCTGAGGGTCGGTCCTGCATCCGTCTTGCGACCCGCGTTCCAGCACCGAGAGCTCCACCGTCCCTGAGGAGGGGTCATGGCACAGAAGAAGTGGTCGGACCTGACGAGCGGCCAGCAGCGGGCGATCCTCGTCGCGGGCTGCGTGCAGCTGTCGCTGGCGGCGACGGCATGGGCCGACCTGGCCCGACGGCCGGCGAGCGAGATCGTGGGGAGCAAGGGGAAGTGGGCCGCGATCATCGCGATCAACTTCGTCGGACCGCTCGCCTACTTCGCGAGGGGACGGCGGGTGGTCGCCCCGGAGGCGTCAGCCGCCTGAGTCGCGATGTCACGCGTACGGAGTGCGCGGCCTACGCCATGGCCGCGCGCTCGGCGCGGTCGCGGATGCCGCGGAGCATCTTCTGGCTCATGAGGGAGCTCGCGGCCGAGACCGGCTCGACGAGGAGCGGCGACCAGCGGTGGGTGTAGGCGAAGCGCTCGCGGGTGATGAGCCGTGTCGCGCGGTGCGGGTGGCGGCGCAGGACGAACGACCACGTGAAGTCGTACGGCGCGGCCTCCGGGTCGCCGGGCACGGCCGGCGCGGCGTGCAGCACGAGTGAGCGCGCGGGTGCGACCGAGGCGACGGCCAGAGCGACCTGAGGGTGAAGGCGCACGAGGTCACCGACGGTGAGCTGCTGCCATTCGGGGGCGATGGCGTCGGCGCTGTGCAGTCGGCAGCCGGCGAGGTTCTCGAGCCGGTCGTAGCTGTAGAAGCCGCCCCGATCGGCACCGAGCTGCACGACCCACGGCCAGACGTCCTCGGGCGGCGCCTCGATGGTGATGGCGCGCGTCGCGACGAGGCCGGCGACCGGGAGGATCTCGTCGCCCGGGAGGTGCTCGCGCGTCTCCTCGGTCGTCGCGCCCCAGTGCAGCGCAGACCAGCGCAAGGTCACCACGGACAGGACCGCGGCGCCGGCGACCAACGGTGCGACGAGGCGCCTCATGATCTTCACGGTAGTCCGGAAACCGTTGGCGGTCGGCGAGATCCGCGTCACCGTCGGGTCGGGCGCCGGGGCGGTGTCGAGGCGGCGTCGACACGAAGCACCCCGGAAAGTGTTGGAGCCCGGCTCGCGTTCGCGAGTCCGGGCTACCAGTGACGGTTCACGTACCACAACGGGCCAACCGTCGAAGTCTTGGTCTTCCTGGGAACGAGTGTCCCGCTCCAGGGCGACCGCGACAGAGTGACACGCCGGTGTCGGCGCAGTTCGTGGAAATGGCGCAAGATGGCACAAACGGACCAGAAGTGACTAGTCCCCTATGCCTTCTCAGCTGATCGGCGACCCCGTTGCGAGACCGGTGAGAGCGCCGTCGGGGACGACGCGGACGCAGCCCCACTCGAGGCCGAGGCGGTCCATGACGGCCTGGCTCGTGACGTGACGCAGGCGGCCGCCGTCGACGAGCCACACCGGGTCGGCGGACCGCTCGCGCAGCAGGGTTCGGTCGAGCGGCATCTGGCGCAGGCCACTGAGGGACCCATGCGGGATCTCGCGGACCTTGCCCCAGTCGAGGCCGAGACCCTCGAAGACCTCGGGCGACGGGATCCAGAAGGCCTTGGCGCCGTAGACGACGTGGATCGGGTCGGTGCCGCGCTCGCGGACGAGCGTGCCGTTGCCGGGGTGGGTCGCAACGTGGGCCATCGACCCGGGCTTGGCCGACACGACGGCGTCCCAGCGCAGCCCGCACGCGTCGAACTCCGCGGGTGACGGCACCCAGAACTGGCCCCCACCGCGGATCACCATGATGCGCGGGTCGGTCGAGTCGTGGATGACGCGGCCGTCGGCGAGGTAGCCCGGCACCTTGCGGGTGTAGCTCTCGACGAAGAGCCCTCGCCACGTCTTGCCGTTGCTGCCGGTGATGGCGCGCTCGGCCGGGTCGTCGACGGTGGTGAGCTTGAGCCGGACCTCCTGGCCCGGGTTGTTGTTGTCGTAGACGAGGACGTAGGTGTAGCGGCTGTCCTGCTCCCAGCCGTACGCGACGACCTGGTGGTCGTTGCCGAGCTCGGTGACCGAGCGGGCCTGGGTGAGGCCGAGCAGGACCGGCTGGCCGGAGTTGAGCCTCGCCTTGAGCTTGGGTAGCTCGTCCTCGCGGGTCATCCGGGCGACGCCCTTGCCGCGCAGCCAGGTCGGGTGGTCGAGGCTCGTCGCATACTGGACGAACGTCAGGCCGTTGTCGACGAACGTGTCCATGAGCCGGGAGTAGACGTAGTCGCCGACGAGCGAGCCGTCCTGCGGCAGAGTGCCGTTCGTCGACATGGCGAGGCCGGCGTACCAGTAGTCCATGGCGGCGGCCGCCATGCCGCCGCAGCGGCCGCGGGTCGTGATGTCGACCCCGACGGCCGGGATCCGCAGGACGTGGTTGGTGAAGCCGTTGCTGAAGGCGAAGCCGTTCTCGGCGGGCGTGAAGCTGATGCGCATGGTCGTGTGTCTCTCCCCGAAGGTTGTTGGTCGGGGAGAAGAGACACGGGCGCCCCCGTCGATACTGGGCACCGGTACTCATACCGGTCTCGTCAGGGCACTCCGGACAGGTCCCACGTCGTGCCGTCGGTCGTGTCGATGAGAGCGGCCCGGTCGCACCGGAGCGTCAGGGGCAGCCGGTCGGACACCGCGTCGACGACGACCTGCAGGCGCGCCCCGGGCACCCCGGTCGTGGCCGACACGTGCGGCATCCAGTGTCCGGGCTCGTAGTGCCGGTGGATCGTGGCGCCGGTCCGACGCAGCGCCTCGACTGCCCGGGCCTGCCGCGTGGCGAGAGCGACCGAGGCCGAGCCTGCGAGCGCCACGCGTCCGCGCGGGAAGACGACCGTGCCCTGCACCGAGACCTCGACGGGGCCGCCGTCGCCCAGCCCGGCCACGGCGGCGCCGGCCGCCTCCTGGTCCCAGGCCAGCAGGACGGCATACGACAGGTGGGGCACGTGGTGGCCGTGGGTGTGGGAGAGCAGCGTCGGGACGCCGTCCTCCTCGAGCCGCTCCCAGAGTGCGCGGACGGCGCGGTCGGACCTGCGGTCGAGCAGCAGGCAGAGCGCGAGCGCCATGGCCCATTGTGCGCACGCCGCCCGGCGACGGGGCGCCGTCGGCACGTATCACCGGCCCGGCTCGACCGTCAGATCAGAAGGGGCACCGTCGAGGCGCCCGGTACGAGGAGGGCGAGCCCGATGCCCGAGCAGATGGACCACCACATGACCTCGCAACCACCGGACCGGACCCGGTGGCGCCGGACCGCGATGCTCACGCTCGCCACGGTGACGGTGGTTCCGTGGTCGATCACCGCGTGTTCGACGGCACAGCCGGGTGCGACGCCGACCCTGACGACCGTGACGGTCACGCGCACCCCTGGGCCGCTCCCCACGTCGCTCCCCACGTCGGCTCCCGTCCCGACGCCCACCCCGACCTCCAGCCCGGCGCCCGTCCCGGACGCGTCGTCCGTCCCGGGCGAGCTCGAGGGCACGTGGCGCAGTCTCGACCAGGGCTCGGCCGAGGTGCTCTACACCTTCCGGCCCGACGGCCGGTTCGAGCGGGCGGAGGTCATGATGCAGTCGCGGTCGAGCGGCACCTTCGAGTTCGACATCGGCACCAAGGGCAAGGTCGACGTGACCGACTCGACGCTGACGCTGACCCCGCAGGGCGGCGTGCAGACCCTCCACGACCCCGACTCGCCGTCCGGCAGCTATGACGGGCGCCCGCTCGACGACCTGTCGAAGGAGACGTACAGGTGGTCGAGAGAGGGAGAGAACCTCGTCCTCGTCGGCAGGTTCGGAGCGGTGACCTACGAGCCGATGACGCAGGAGGCACCCCGGTGAGCGTCCCCGACTCACCGGCCGAACGCGCCGCCGGCCGTCTGGACGGGTGGGCGGCGCGGATCCGCTCGAACCCGGCGCAGGTGGCCGTCTCGGTCCTCGTCGCGGCGCTGCTCGCCGGTGGCACGTGGCTGGCTGCCCAGGCGGGCGGCGACTGGCTGCAGTCGACCCGCCTCGAGACCCGCTCGATGGCGCTCACCGTCGAGGAGGTGCGTCACCTCTACCAGGACCAGGCTCCGGTCGCGCTCGACCTCGCGCTGCTCGAGGTGCGCGCCGACGCCTTCCAGGACGCGTCCGACGCGGTCACGTCGCGGGGCTTCGCCACGCCCGCCAGCCGGCTCGCGGCCGCGGAGGCGGCGACGCTGCGCAAGACCGCGGGCGAGCTCCGGGCCGGGCTGCAGCAGGCGGGCAGCTCCCTGCTGTCCGCGGACTACGAGCGAGGCGACCACGGGTATGCCGTGAGCTCGCGCCTCGCGGACGCGCTCACTTTGACGGGGGCCGACCCCCAAGGCGTCCAGGACGCCGTCGCCGACGGTGACGCCCGAGCGGCGTGGGCGTTGCGGCTCGCTGCCATGTCGGTCGTCGCCGCGGCCGCGTTCGTCGTCGTACGCACGGCGGGCCACCGTCACCGGGCGCAGGCGGCGACGGGCCCGCACGCCCAGGGCACGCCTGAGGGTGCCGACGACGTCGGGCTGGTGCCCCAGCCGTGGCAGGAGCGGACCCGGGCCCAGCGCCTGGCCGCCGGCGTCGCTCTCGTCGCGTGGCTGCTGCTGCCGGTCCTCACCGCGGCCCAGCTCGTGCTCTCGAGCGGGTCCGCGCGCGACGACGCCGAGTCGTCACGACGGGCGACGACGATCACAGGCTCGCTGCTCGCGAGCCAGCTCTACAGCTCGTTCGCGCTCCGGAGCCAGCAAGAGCAGGTGCAGCTCGGGATGCTCTCTCTCGCACGGCAGTTCGTTGCCGTCGGAGACGACGTGCCGGGCCAGCCCGAGCTCGCGAAAGCCGACGCCGCCGCGGCGTCGACGTGGGCGCAGGTCGCGGGCGCGATGACGGCGCCGCCCACCGAGTCCGACGGGGTCCCGGCCGAGGTCGTCGCGATGGTGACGTCCGAGCCGGCGGACTACGACCGGCTCCTCGCCGCCCAGCACGAGGCGGTCGACTCCTCGCAGCGACGCGGCGACGCGGCGAACCTGATGACGCTCGGCCTCCTCCTCGCCGCGTTCACGGCGACGGCCGCAGCGTTGGCGCGACGCCCCGGACGGGCCGGCACGACTGCGACGACGACCGCGGCGCTCATGGCGGCGACGGCCCTCGCCATCGGCGTCGTCGCGGTGGTCCGCTCGCTCGCCTGAGGACGTCGCCGGGCACGTCCTCGACACGGGCTGGGAGCCGGCGACACGGCATACGCTGACGGCGTGAGCCCCATGCCGAGCGACCTCGACGTCGTCAACGCCAACCGCTACGTGTCGCTGACGACGTTCCGCCGGACGGGCGCTCCGGTGAGCTCGCCCGTGTGGGTCGCCCGCGACGCCGGTGAGCTCGTCGTCATCACCGTCGACCCGAGCGGCAAGCTCAAGCGGCTCGCGCACACCGCCCGGGTCGAGCTGCGCCCCTGCGACATCCGCGGGCGCGTGCCCGAGGGGGCGCCGACGTATGCCGGCACGGCCGTCGTCGACCGCAGCCCGGAGGGCGTCGCCGCGGTCAAACGCGCCATGGGCCGCAAATACGTCATGGCGCGGCTCGGTGACGCCCTGGCCGCGGTCACCGACCGGGTGCGGCCGCGTGGCCCGCGCGCCGGCATCCGCATCACCTTGGGCTGACGCGGACAAAGGTTGGACACGCCGTTTCCGCGCGCCGCTGACCTGCAGTTATGTTGTCGAGCATGAGTCCCACCGCAGGAGCCCGGCTGGTCCAGCGCCAGCTCGGCGTCATGCTGCGCAGCAAGGTCGCGGGCGATGATGCGCCCGACCGCGCGCAGCGGATCTGGGGGGCCCAGGGCGAGCGGTGGTTCACGCCCGCGGACCCGGTGTGGCGGGTGCACGCGGAGGCCTCGATGTTCCCGGCGGGTGTGACGTCCCTGCTGCTCCAGATGCTCCACCCGATGGCGATGGCCGGGGTGGCCGGCCACAGCGGCTACAAGAGCGACCCGTGGGGGCGCCTCCAGCGCACGAGCCACTACCTCGCGACGACGACCTTCGGCACGATCGAGCACGCCGAGGAGGCCATCGCGATGGTCCGCTCGATCCACGAGCGGGTGCGCGGCAAGGACCACCTCGGGCGGCCCTACCGCGCTGACGACCCGCACCTGCTCATGTGGGTGCACGCCGCCGAGATCGACTCGTTCCTCCGCGGCTACCAGACCTTCGGCGACACGCCCCTGACCGATGCCGAGGCCGACGTCTACGTCGCGCAGGCCGGCATCCCGGCCGGACGTCTCGGCGTCATCGACCCGCCCGCCTCGGTCGCCGAGCTGCGGGCCGTCCTCGCGTCCTACCGTCCCGAGCTCGAGACGTCGCCGGCCGCCCGCGAGGCCGCACGCTTCCTCCTGCTCGACCCGCCACTGCCCTTCTACGCTCGTCCGGGCTACGGGACCCTCGCCTCCGGAGGCGTGTCCCTGCTGCCCGGATGGGCGCGCGAGATGCTCGGCATCCCCCTGCCCGGCGTCGTCTCGACGCTCGTGGCGCGGCCGCTCGGGCACCTCGGCACGGCGGCGGTGCGCTGGGGCATGGCCGGGCTCGCCGAGCGTCGCCCGTCCGACACCCCTCCCGACACCCCGTCGGGCTCCCCCAGACCCCCCGACGAGCCGGATGAACTCGTCGGGGCCCAGGCCGCCAGTTGAGCGGCCACCTTTTGACCGGGCCGGGTTGCACTCAAGAAGCGGGTGCACCCGGCCCGGCGCCTACCTCCTGACGGCGAGCCGCCGTCGTCGCCCCGATGGCGTATGCCGTGGGCCGCCTCATCGGGTGGCCTGACGTCGCGCGGCCTGCCGCGCGAGCGGGCCCCGATCAGTAGGCTGCGGATGTGCCCAGACTCGTGCTCACCGTCATCGGCGACGACCGCGCCGGCCTCGTCAGTGCCCTCGCGGACGTCGTCACCGCGCACGACGGCAACTGGGAGGACAGCCAGCTCGCCGAGCTGGCCGGCAAGTTCGCCGGCATCGTCGTCGTGGGTGTGCCCGGTGACCGAGTGGATGCACTGACGGCCGCGCTGGGCGAGCTCGACGGGCTGCTCGAGGTGGCCGCCCATCCGGGCGCCGACGCCTCGGGCGTTGCTGACGACGCCGACGCGCAACGGCTCACGATCGACCTGCTCGGCAACGACAGCCCGGGCATCGTCCGCGAGGTGTCGTCGGTGCTGAGCCGGCACGAGCTGTCGATCGAGACGATGACGACCGGGACGCGGGAGGCGCCGATGGCGGGCGGGCTGCTCTTCGAGGCGCACGTTGTCGTGCGGGTGCCGGGCGGTTCGGACTCGGCGGCCCTGCGGGCCGACCTCGAGCGCCTCGCAACGGAGCTGCTCGTCGACATCGCCGTCGCCTGACGGGGGCTTGCCTGAGGCCCTGGCCGCGGCGACTGTGCATTGGGTCATCAGGTGACTCAGTGCGGCGTGGCGGCTGCCCGGGGATGACGATGGGGCCCGCCTCGCGATGCGAGCTCGGGCCCCGTGACGGTTCACGTACCACAACGGGCCAACCGCCGAAGTCTGCGTCGTCGGTGGACGACTCCCTCCAGTGGAGACCCGCGCACGCGCCCGAATGTCCGAATTCGTGAGACCTTGCGGGACTCTTGTCGGGCTCTTGCGGAAGCGGACGGCATACGCCCTCTGTGCGTCTGGCGTCCTACGTCGCGGCGCCGATGTCGCAGGTCGCGAGGTGCGCCTGCCAGGTCGCGAGCAGCGAGCGGTCGCCCGAGGCGGCCAGCCCCTCCTGCCCGACGACCATGAGGGCGGTGGCGGCATGGACGGCGTCGTAGCCCCGGAGGCCGTGGGCCGAGGCCAGGTCGGCTGCACGCCTGGACAGTCGGTCGTCGACGACCACGAGGTGCATCTGCCCGGTCAGCTCGGCCAGGTGGTCGAGCAGCTCGGTGTGCTGAACGGCGCTGATGCGACCGGAGTGTCGGGCTCGCCACAGGGCGGAGGCGGCCTCCGGTCGCAGGGCCACGGAGGAGACGACGTCGTCGGCGTCGTCCCAGAGCCGCCGGCACCGGGCCGAGGTGGGTTCGGCGACGAGCAGGGGCACGAGGGCCGACGTGTCGAGGTAAAGGATCACCGGCTCTGGTCGCCGACGAGGTCGCCGATCCCACCGTCGACCGCGAGGGGTTCGGGTGACGGACGCTTGGGGTGTGCGCGCGTCGCGAGTCCCTCATCGAGGAGGGTCTCGAGGGCCGTGCGGCCGGACAGCGGGCGGATCTCGGCGACGGGTCGACCGCGGTCGGTGATGACCAGCGTCTCGCCCGCTCGGGCACGGTCGACGTACTCGCTCAGCCGGCTCTTCAGCTCACGGATCCCGACCTGTTGACCGCCCATGGTGACCACCTCATGGGTCATTGTAGTCACTTTGATCACCAGCCTGACGGATCACCGGCGACGAGAGTCTCGGTGGTGATGACGTTGTCGACGGCACGGATCAGGTAGAGCTCGCGCGTGTCCCCACGCTCGGCCGCGATGACTCCGTTGACGACGTGGTCGAAGGTGAAGTCCTCGAAGTCAGCCCGTGCGCCGCGGGCCAGGCCGTCGGGGCCGAGGAAGTGGCCGACGAGGTGCTCGAGCCACGGCACGGCGTGGTTGGACTTCTCGACCTCACGCCAGTGCAGGCAGCACCCTTCGACACAGGGGACCCAGTCGCACATCCCCCACGGGGTCAGGATCTCCGGATCGCTCAGCGGCGCAACGCCCCTGCCCGAGCCGCGCGCTCGTTCCGCTCTCTCGGCTCGCGGGTTCAGAGGGACGTCGTAGCCGTGCTCTCGCGGGTCGATGAGCTCGGCGTAGGCACGGAGCCACTCGATCTCCGGCTCGCGCAGGCGCGGCCTGATGTCGAGTCGCCCGAGATAGTGCGTGCTGTAGCCCATCGGTCCTCCGTGCCGGTCGCAGAAGCAGTAGTGGTGGCGCCGAGCCAACCAGAGCGAGCTGCTGGTGGGCGGGTGTCATCCACAGGCGCGGGGCGACCACTGTGCGGTGGCGCGCTGCTGGGGACAACCTCGACGGGAACACCCGGGTCGCTGGCACGGTCGAGCCATGACCAGATCTCGTGAGCGTTGGGAGCTCGAGGACCCAGAGCTCGTGCTGCAATCCATCGACGACGTGTGTCCACTCATCTGCGGGCGCATCGTGGTGGCGGCCTTGGAGCTCGAGACCCAGGAGGTGGTTGGCGCCTCCGTGGTGCCGGATCCGACCGAACCACAACCGTGCTGGGACCCGTATGACGCAAGTGCGCGGCTGCGCGGTGTCGCGGTCGACCTCGTCCCGGAGCCGAGAGGCACGCCGCGGGGCTGGAGCCCGATCACGCACCTGCTGGTGACGGTCGTGTGTCGCGAGGGCCGGGTCATCGACACCATCGCCGAGCACCGATGGTTTCAGGCGTGGCGCTACAGCAACCACCTCACCAGTGCGATCGATGGTGACGTCTATGTCGTGACCCCGCACGGCTGGACGGGCGTCATGGACCAGCGCGGAGGCCACCTGCCTCGACTCCGCCCGCGCCTCGCCCTCGCACCGGCTCGCTAGATGCCCGAACTGCCCGGGCCTCGCCTTGGCTCAGTCGATCCCCTCCTCGAGGTAGGTGAAGAGGAGGGTCGCGAACTCGCGGCCGAGGTCGGTGAGCCGGTAGGTGTCGCCGTCGACCTCCCAGATGCCCGTGTCGGTGAAGAAGTGCAGGGAGAGGGTGAGCTCCTCGTCGGAGTAGCGCTGGGACTCGGCCTCGAACCCGCTCGGCCGGTAGTCCGGTCCCCACGAGTTGCCCGGATGCGTCTGCCACTGCTCCCGGACCTGCGCACTGGTGATGGAGCCCATGAGCGCGCAGCCGCCGAGCACCGTGAGGACGGGCACCGGTGACCGGTCGTAGGCCGACTCGACGATCAGCCACAGCGCGAGGGTCAGCGCAACACTGACGCCCACCCATTCGTCGTCGCTCACGGGGCGTTCGTCCGTGTTGCGCGCGACGGTGCTGAGGGTCTCGACGAGGCCGGCGGACTGTGCGGCGAACCACAGTCGCTCGAGAGGTAGCGCATCGCCGGCGCGCTTCCACCTGAAGTCGCGGGAGGCGGCGGCATCGGGGCGACGGTGGGTGATTCCATCGACCTCCTCCTGCCATCGCCACAGCTCGAGCTCGGCATAGGCATCACGTGCCTCGGCCAGGCGCAGGACGCCGGTCGCCGTCACCTTCCTGCGGACACCCACCCAGTCAGCCAGCTGGAGACACGCCTGCACGAAGGGGGCCCGCCGGGCCTGGGCTGCGGCTCGGGCGGGATCGCCACGCTCCAGCACCCCGGCGGGTTCGAAGTCGCCGTCGAGGCTCTGGTCGACATCGAAGCCCGCGCCCGTGCCGTGCACGGCCCCTCGATCGCCGGCGAGCGGCATACGGGCCTTGCGATCGTGCTCCGGGAGGGCGTTCCACGCCGCCACGACCTGCTGCATCGTCTCGTCGAGCTCTTCGACCGTGTCGGCATTGTCGACGGGGAAGCCGGCCTCGCGACCGAAGGCCATGAGTGACTTGGTGGGTCCGAAGTTCGCCGGGTCCGCACAGGCGGCTGCCATCCGGGGAGCAGCGCGATGGGCCTCTCGGGCCAGGGCTCGCGGGTCGCCAGAACCGGAGGCCATCCGTCCCGTCACCCGGAGGAAGCGGACGAACGTGTCGATCGACTCGGCCAGGACGTCGACGTCCGGGATGACCTGGCCGTGGCTCGGCCAGCGGTGCAGCATGAGGTCCTCCACACTGCCGGCGGGCCACAGGTTGGGCGGGAGGGCGTCATGGACCGATCGCAGCTCCAGCGCCGTCTCGAGGAGTTCGGTGTCACACACCCGCTGACGCTGCAGCGCCCAGTTGGAGGCATGCCGGAGGAGAAGCTCGTGCTCGGACACGCGCCGATCCTGCCACGTCGACGTCCGCTGCAGGGCGTCTCTTGTGCGCGCGGAGGACCGCGAGGATTCTGAGGACATGGACGCATCCGCTGACGTCGCGACCTCGCACGCCCCGACGCGCACTACGGGCTCGCCGGGGCCGACGGGCCACGTGAAGGCGGTTCCGATCGCGGACTACGGGTTCCTGTCCGACGGTGAGGTGACGGCGCTCGTGGCGCCGGGCGGCGACGTCGACTGGATGTGCCTGCCGCGCCTGGACTCGCCGAGCGTCTTCGGGGCGGTGCTCGGGCGGCACTCGGGGCGCTTCCGGCTCGGGCCGTCCGACGTCAGCGTGCCGACGGCGCGGCGCTACCTGCCGGGCACGATGGTGCTCGAGACGAGCTGGGGCACCCCGACGGGCTGGATCATCGTCCGCGACGTGCTGCTCATCGGGCCGTGGCGCCACGACGAGGACGTGTCACCGAAGCACCGGCGCACGCCGATGGACTACGACGCCGAGCACACGCTGCTGCGGACGATCCGTTGCGTGTCGGGCGAGGTGCAGACGGTGATGGAGTGCGAGCCGGTGCTCGACTACGGGCGCCAGCCGGTGACGTGGGACTACACCGACCTGGGCTACCACCAGGGCCGAGCGTCCGGCGCGGGGTCGGACGTGGTGCTCACGCTGACGACGGACCTGCGGCTCGGCTTCGAGGGTGGGCAGGCTGCTGCGAGAACGCTGCTCAGGGAGGGCGACGTCCGCTACATCGCGCTCTCGTGGGGTGAGAAGGCGCCTCCGACCGACTTCGGCCAGGCGTACCAGCGGCTCGTGTGGACGGCCCACCACTGGCAGCACTGGCTCGCGCGCGGCCGTTTCCCCGACCACCCGTGGCGCGGCTACCTCCAGCGGAGTGCCTTGACGCTCAAGGGACTGACGTATGCGCCGACAGGTGCGATCGCTGCCGCGTCGACGACGTCGCTGCCGGAAACCATTGGTGGGGAACGGAACTACGACTACCGCTACACGTGGATCCGCGACGCGACGTTCGCCCTGTGGGGGATGTACTCGCTGGGGTTCGACTGGGAGGCCGTGGACTTCTTCTCGTTCATCGCCGACATGGCCGAGCGCGACGAGGACTTGCAGATCATGTACGGCATCGGCGGGGAGCGTGAGCTGCCGGAGTTCGAGCTCGACCACCTGCCGGGGTATGCCGGGTCGCGCCCCGTGCGCATCGGCAACGCCGCGCACTCGCAGGTGCAGCACGACGTCTGGGGCGCGCTGCTCGACTCGGTCTACCTCCACTCGAAGGTCGCCGACCACCTCGACGGGCGCATCTGGCCGATCCTCGGCAAGCAGGTGCGGACGGCGCTCAAGCACTGGCGCGAGCCCGACGCCGGCATCTGGGAGGTGCGCGGGGAGCTCAAGCACTTCACGTCGTCGAAGATCATGTGCTGGGTCGCGGTCGACCGCGGCGCGAAGCTCGCGTCGATGATCGGGGAGGACTCGCAGGCCGCGGAGTGGGAGCTGGCGGCCGAGGAGATCATGGCCGACATCCTCGAGCACGGGGTCGACGAGCGTGGGGTGCTGACGCAGTACTACGGGGCGTCGGCGCTGGACGCCTCGCTGCTGCTGGCGCCGCTCGTGCGCTTCCTGCCGCCGGACCACCCGGTGATCCGAGCGACGGTGCTGGCCATCGCGGACGAGCTGACGGTCGACGGGCTGGTGCTGCGCTATCGCGTCGACGAGACGGACGACGGCTTCTCCGGCGAGGAGGGGACCTTCACGATCTGCTCGTTCTGGCTCGTGTCGGCGCTGTCGGAGATCGGCGAGCACAAGCGGGCGCACGAGCTGTGCGCCAAGCTCCTGTCGTTCGCCGGGCCGCTGGAACTGTATGCCGAGGAGATCGACACCCACACGGGGCGCCACCTCGGCAACTTCCCCCAGGCGTTCACCCATCTGGCCCTCATCAACGCGGTCATGCACGTCATCGCCACCGAGACGGGCGGCGAGCTGCCTCCCCGCTGACGCCCCGCACCGCGCTTCGTCGCCATACCGAGAACCGATCGGGCCCTCCGGGTCGACAGTAGAGATGTGTCACCGTTCGTCGCTCCCGACGACCAGAGCCTCCTCGAGGCGCTGGCCTCCGGGGACGTCGGCGCCCTCGAGAGGCTCTACGAGCGTCACGCACCGTGGCTCTCGGTCCGGCTGATGCGGCGCTGCAACGACCGTGAGGTCGTGGCCGACGTGCTCCAGGACACCTTCGTCGCCGTGTGGCAGGGGGCCCGGCGCTACCAAGGGACGGGCGAGGTCGGCGCCTGGATGTGGGGGATCGCGATCCGACGGCTCGTCAGTCGTCTCCGGTCGCGCCGGGACGTCGTGCTCCTGCGCGACCCGGGGGCATCCGGCACTGCCTCGCCCACCGCCGAGGACGAGCTGCTCCTCGGCGTGGAGTACGGCGATCTCGGTCGGGCGATGGCCGCCCTGTCCCCCGAGCTGCGCGCCGTCATGCAGGCGACCGTGCTCGACGGCCTCACCACCCGGGAGGCCGCGCGACTGCTGGGCATCCCCCAAAACACCGTCAAGACGCGGGCCCACCGCGCGAGGGCGCGCCTGCGGGCGAGCCTGCTGGAAGGAGCCTCGTCATGAGTACGAGCCACGTGCGGCCGGACGACCTGCGTGCGTGGGTCCACGGCCACGCTGACGCCGTCACGTCGATGTCGCTCGAGCAGCATCTCGTGCGGTGCCCGCAGTGCCAGGCGAGCGTCGCCGCCGCGCTGCCCCCGATGGCGTATGCCGTCAGCTCCCTTCCCGACGTGACGCCCCTCTCGGACGCGGCAGGTCACGGGCAGCCTGAGCCACCAGCCCTGTCCGGCGTTCCGGACGCGCCCGACCTGCCGGACCTGGCGGCCGTCTGGGGCGCCGTACGCGACGAGATCGAGGTGCCACGCGTGTCGCTGCTGGAGCGGCTCCTCGTGCGGATCGGCCTGCCGCCCGGCGACGCGATGCTCGTGGCCGCGGCGCCGGCGCTGCGCGGATCGTGGATCTGCGCGGTCGCCCTCGCCGTCGCCTTCGCGGTCGGTGGCGCCGTGGCCGCGCGCAACGGCAGCGTCATGATCTTCCTCGTCGTGGCGCCGCTCGTGCCGGTGCTGGCCGTGGCGGCGGCCTTCGGCCCGGAGGGCGGGCCGGCGCTCGAGCAGGAGAGCTCGGCGCCGTACCCGCTCGCGCGTCTGCTGCTGCTCCGGACCGGCGCCGTGCTCCTCGCGGCCCTGCCCGTCGTCCTCGTCGGGCAGTTCGTCTTCCCGGAATCGGCAGCGTGGGTGTGGCTCCTCCCGGCGCTGGGCTTCACCGCGGCGGTGCTCGCCCTGTCGACGTGGTTCGGGCCGTGGCGCCCGGCGAGCGCCATCACCGTCGTCTGGGTCATCGCCACCGGCGCGGCCTCACGCCTCGACACGATCTGGGCCGTCTTCGCGCCGCAGTACCTCGTCCTCTACGTCCTCATGCTCCTCATCGGGCCGCCCGTCCTCGTCCTTCGAGCCCGGCGACTCGGCACGATCGGAAGGATCGCGTCATGACCACAACCGGCTCGACCCCGGTCTCCCTGCGCGGTGTCACCAAGCGCTACCGCTCCCTCGCGGCTCTGGACGACGTCGACCTCGACCTCGGGCCCGGCATCACCGGACTGCTCGGTCCGAACGGCGCCGGCAAGACGACGATGCTCCGCGTCATGGCGACGGTGCTGCGCCCCGACGCCGGCGAGGTGCGGCTCCTCGGCCGCGACCCGAGCCAGCCGGATGCCCGCACCGAGGTCAGGCGGCGTCTCGGCTACCAACCGCAGGAGCTCGGCTTCCCGCGCGGGTTCTCCACCTTCGCCTTCGTCAACTACATGGCAGTCCTCAAGGAGTGGGCCGACCGTGGGACTCGCACCACCGAGGTGAGACGAGTGCTGGACCTCGTCGGCCTCGGCGACGTCGGGACGAAACGCATCAGTCGGCTCTCGGGTGGGCAGCGACGCCGGGTCGCTCTGGCCCAGGCCCTGCTCGGCACACCGGAGCTGCTGGTCCTGGACGAGCCGACGACCGGGCTCGACCCCGAGCAGCGCGCGTCCTTGCGTGGCGTGCTCGCCGACATCGCCGCGACGTCGACGATGGTCATCTCGACGCACCAGACAGAGGACGTCGCCGCGCTGTGCCGGCGGGTCGTCGTGCTCGACGCCGGGCGCGTGCACTTCGACGGCACGGTGCCCGAGCTCGTGTCGCTCGCGGCCGGACGTGTCTGGATGGCCGCGGCCCCGGATGCCGCGGCGCAGGCGTCGTGGCGCACCGCGTCCGGGCGCTATCGCAACGTCGGGGAGTCGGTGCCGAGGGGCGCCGAGCTCGTCGAGCCCAGCCTCGAGGACGCCTACCTGCTGCTGCGGGGCGCCACCGCCCCCACGTCCGCTGACGCCACGACCTCGGCGGAGGTGGCGTGATGACCACCACCCCGCAGGACGCCCTTGCCGTGACGACCGCCCTCGCCCCGCGTGGCGGCTACCGCAGCCCGTTCGCCGCGCTCGCCCGCATCGAGGCGTGGCGCTTCGCCCGACACCCGATGTTCCTCGTGGGCACGGCACTGGGCGTCGTCTTCACGGCCATGGCCCTCAACGAGCAGGCACACCAGGTCACCAGCGACTCGCTCAGCCTGCCCGTCGTCGCCCTGACGGTGGGCGTGGCCTCGATGATCACCGCCTACCACCTGACGCGGTCGTTCCACGGGGCCGGTGAGCTGCTCGAGGCGTCGCCCACCTCCGTCACCACCCGGACGGCCGCGCTCTGCCTGATTGCTGGTGTCCCCGCGCTCGTCGCCTCGGCGTGGCTCGTCCTCTACTACGCCATCGGCCCGTCGGCGTTGAGCGCGCCGGATTGGATGTACGGCCCCTTGTCTCACGCGGCTATCGCGGCGGTCCTCGTCGAGAACTCGGTCGCGACGGCCGTCGGCGGCACCCTGCTCGGCATCGCGGCCGGCCGGTGGTGGAGGTTCCGCGGTGCGTCGGCGGTCCTCGTGCTGGCGGTGGTCGTCTGGACGATCGGCGTCCTCGGCGCCTTCAGCACCACCGAGGGGGCACCGCCTGCGTGGTTCCGCTGGGTCCGCCTCTTCGCGCCGGTCGGCTACTTCTCGTCGGCATCGGCGGACTACGTCACGGTCACCAGCCTGACCGGGTCGCCGGCGTGGTACCTCGTCTGGGTCATCACTCTCTGCGCCCTCGCGGCCCTCGCCGCACTGCTGTGGCGGTCCGAGGGTCAGACCCGGCGGCGGCTCGTCCGGATCGGCGCGGTGACCCTCGTGCTGTCGGTGATCGCCTATGGTCTCGCCTCGGCCACCGGCCTCAGCCAGCCGGTGCGCTCCTACCCCGACGGCCACAGCGTGGTCGTGACGCGATGATCCACGCGCGCCTCCTCGGGCCCGCCGCGGGCATCCCGTGGCGGCCCGTGGCGGCCCTGACCTCAGTGGGACTGCTGCTTGTAGGGGTTGCGGCGACGTGGACCACCAGCGCCGTAGCTGGCACGGCGCTGGTGGTGGGCGTGGCCGCCCTCGCCGCGGCGACGGCATACGTCCTCGACGAGGCGGCAGCGGAGGCCGTCGCCGCCACGCCCACGTCGCTGCGGGGGCGCACTCGGGCCCGACTCCTCGTCGCCGGTGCGGTGCTCGTCGTGGGGTCGATCGGGGTCGCGGCTCTGGCGGTCCGGAGCGGGTTGAGCGCTCGGCTCGGGGTCCTGCTCTGGTTGACGGGCTGCGTGCTCGTCGCCGCCGCCGCGGCCGCTGCCCTGCGTCGGCACGTGCCCGAGCCCGGGGACGCGGTCGGCGGCGCCCTCCTGACGGTGGTCATCGCGCTGGCCGTCGTGAACCCGCTCTCGCGCTGGGTCGACGTCTTCCCGAGTGAGCCGGACGCACGGTGGGCAAGCTCGTTCGTGCTGTGGGGTGGCGTGGGCGCCGTCTGCCTGGCGGCGCTGACGCGCGCGACCCGGGACCCGCTCGCCTGACGAGTGGCGGTGCTGCTGTTCGATTCGCCGGTCAGGATGGGCCGGCGAGCCGTAGCGTGCCCCCATGGGGGGGCCGAGGCGACCGGAAGGCGCACCATCATGCAGTTCGAGGTCGACCCGAGCCGGATGGCCCTGCTCAACATCGACGTCCAGAACGTCTTCGTCGAGATGGCGCGGGATGCGCCTGCCGTGGTCGAGCGCATCAACCGCCTGGCGGAGGTATGCCGTGGGGCCGGCATCCCGGTCATCCACGTCCGGCACGCGGTGCCCGCGGACGCCGATCTCGGGATCCTCGGGGAGATGTTCCCGCCGGTGCGGGAGGGGATGCTCGACCGCACGTCCCACACCGCGGCCTTCCACGAGTCGCTGGTCATGGACCCGTCCGACCACGTGCTCGAGAAGCCGCACTTCGGGGCCTTCCACGACACCGACCTGCTGGTGCGGCTCGAGCTGCTCGGCGTCGACACCATCATCATCACCGGGATCGAGACGAACGTCTGCTGCGAGACGACGGCGCGCGAGGCGATGGTCCGCGACGTGCGCGCGTTCTTCATGAGCGACGCCACGACCACCGGCGGGGTGCCGGGGATGGAGGTCGCCGAGGTGCAGCGCGCCTCGCTGGCCACGGTCGGCACCTTCTTCGCCCAGGTCGCCACGACCGACGAGATGATCGACTGGATCGGTGCTGCGCCTGAGTCCACCGAGCGATAAGCGGTCGACTCGTCAGTGGGTGGGTGACGGCCGCCGAGGCGAAGGGTGGAGACTGGGGGTTCGGCGACTGCACCACGAAGGAAGCGGATGACTGCACATGTCTGACCAGGAGACGTTCGTGACTCCGAAGTTCGCCCAGCCCTACTGGGCGAAGCACGCCTACGAGGTACTCGTGGAGACCGCGGGTCGCTACAACGCCGTCATCACATACTCCGAGCTCGCCGAGGAGGTCCAGCGCCGCTCGTCACTGCGGACCAAGTCGCAGATGCGCAACTGGATCGGCGCCCTGCTCGCCGATCTGGTCAAGGTCAACCACGTGCGCAACGAGCCGCCGCTCGCATCCCTGGTCGTCCGCAAGGACGACGGGCAGGTCGGCGCCGGCTACGACGAGGCGCTGCGGGTTGCCGGTGAGGCCCCGATCACCGACCCGCTCGAGCGCGAGAACAGCGCGGCCGCCGCACGGCTCGAGTGCTACCGGCATTGGGGAGCCGACGTGCCCGCTGACGCGGTGCCGACGCTGACGGCCAAGGCCCGGGTCGTCCGGGCGAGCACGCCGCGTGCGACGGCGGCGACCGAGGCCCGGCGCGGTGCGGTCTGCCCGACCTGCTTCATGGAAATGCCGGTCTCCGGGCCCTGCCCCAACTGCGACTAGAGAGTACTGGCCGGTCCCCTCCGGAAACAGAACCTGATCGATACCGACACGGCTCTCAACCGGCCAGAATCAGGCAGAGGCCTCGGCGCGCTCGCTCATCATGACGCTTGACCACAGAGCTGCATCGAGGATCCGAAGCGGCTCTTGGTCAAGGGTCAGCTCCACGCCATCTGCCGCCTGAGTCGCCGCGTCACCAGCAAAGGCGATTGCGTCAAGCACATCGGAGTCCCGCATCAGATGACGGAAGACTTGCCAGTCGACCTGGTAGTCGCCCTTGGGTAGAAGACCAAGCAGCTCGCACACGACGTTGTCACGCACAGGGAAGAGGTCGGGACGCTTGCGCGCACACAGCTTGCTGGCCGTGACCCACGGGTTGGAGTTCTCGGCGCCAGCCTTAGCAAGCGCCTTCTTGACGTGGCGATAGAACACTTCCATGTCATACAGCCCGTCCTCGTCGACGTCCTGCAGTGAAGCAGTCGGTAGCGCCGCCAGTCCTTCGTTGACTGCTTGCCCGGTCTCCCCGATCTCCGTCAGGAGGCGAGCCGCGCCAGCCGGGACACTGACGCTGAGTAAGGTCACTGCAAAGAGGTCATCGGCGCCGATGACCGCCGGGTCGTTCGGGCCGATCGTGGCGAAACTGGCACCGGCGTAGTCGCCCTCAGCGCTGTAGTAACGACACAGCCGCCACCCGGAGCGCTCCGGGTGCAGAGCAGCCAGCGCCTGACTCTTGGCGAAAGCCAGCCGCTCCGGCGTCGGTCGCGTCCAGTCGTGCTTGGGCATGTGCATCTCCCCTGTCTCGATGCGTCGCAACGTAACAACCGTCGACGACAGTGGGTGGACGCCGCGTGCGGGAGGCTCGCGACGCCCGCCCACCGGCGAGCGAGGGCTCAGCTGAGCTTGACCGTGACGCCGTCCGAGAAGGGGGAGTCGTGCAGCTCCAGACTGGCGGGCTCGGTGCCCTTGGGCATGTCAAAGACGAGGGTGCCCTTGACGGAGTTGCCGGGGTTGATCTCGTTGAGGAACACCTGGTTGTTCTTCATGTAGATCGCGGCCGCTGTGTCTGTCGAGAACTCGCGGCCCTTGGCGTCGCGCGCCTTCTGCGACGAGTCGGAGAGCATCTGGGCCTTGTCGCCGATGTTGCTGACCGTGACGCTGACGAGGACGTACTGACCCTGCGCCTTCTGGTTGACGTACTGATCGCCGACGGACTTGACGCCCTTCTGCACCTTCGTGACAGTGAATTCGAACTGACCGTCGCGAACCTTCTGCCCGACCTTCGCCGTCGTGTCGCCAGCTGGGGCGGGCGCGTCAGCCTGGTCGCTCGAGGCCGCGGGCGCGTCGGCGACAGACGAGTTGGCACTCGTGTCAGCCGCCGTCGTGGCGAGGGTCGAGCCACCCTTGCCCAGCTGAGCGATCATGATGATGACGACGAGCAGGAGCGGGATGATGAACCGCTTCTTCTTGTACCAAGGCCGCATGGCCTTCGCGTATGCCTTGTCGGCCTTGGCGCGCGCCTTGGGGTCTTCTTGGGTGGCGGGCGGAAGTACCTGTTCGCTCATTTCCAGCTCTCTGTTCTTGGTCTATCGGTGAGTTGCCCGGAGGCCTGAGGAGTCTTGCAGGGGCCCCCGCATTTCGTGGCGTTTCACGCCAATCGGTGTGAAACGGACGGCCGCCGCGCCCCCTGGCTGCGGGGCGCCCACCACACGGCATACGCCGTCTCAGCCGAGCTGGACGGTGACGCCCTCGGAGAAGGGCGAGTCGTGCAGCTCGATGCTGGCCGGCTCGGTGCCCTTCGGCATGTCGAAGACGAGGGTCCCCTTGACCGCGTTCCCCGGGTTGATCTCCTCGAGGAAGACCTTGTTGTCCTTTACGTAGATCGCGGCCCCGGTGTCGGAGGAGAACTCGCGGCCCTTGGCGTCGCGCACCTTCTGCGAGGAGTCGGAGAGCAGCTGCGCCTTCTCGCCGATGTTACTGACCGTGACGCTGACGAGGACGAACTGGCCCTGCGCCTTCTCGTTGAGGTACTGGTCGCCGACGCTCTTGACGCCCTTCTGCACGTTGGTGACCGTGAACTCGAACTGCCCGTCGCGCACCTTCTGGCCGATCTTGGCGGTGGTCGGAGCGTCGCTCTGCTCGTCGGCGACGCCGGTTGAGTTGGTCGTGGGAGTGGTACTGCCACCTCCGTTGACGGCGGACGCGACGACGCCGATGAGCACCAGCGCGAGCAGGCCGGTGATGATCTTGTGGCGGGCGAACCAGCTCTTGCGCGGCGGCTGGGGCGCCGGCGGTGCCGGGATCTGCGGCGGCTGCCACGTCGTCGGGTGGGTCGGGTCGTGCGGCTGGTTGGTGCTCATGGTGTCTCCCTGGGGGTCGGGCTGGTGGTTGCTGGGGAGACTGTCCCGGTTCGCGGCGCTCGGGCACCTCGGCCGAAGGGGCCGACCGGCCTGACCGAAAGGATGAGGTGCCGACGCGCACGCCGACCGGAAGGTGGAGGGCGCGGTCGGTGCCGTGCCCTACCTTTCCGGGTATGCCGTCCAGCCCGCCCTTCTGGTTGCGTGACCTCACGCGCCGCGACCGCATACCCCGCAAGGGGCGGACGCTCGGGCTGGCCTTCCTCGTCATGGCCGACATGGCGTTCACGGTGACAGCCTTTGACATGCGACAGGCGCTCGCGGACGGCACGTCGACAGTGCCCGGTCGCCAGATGGGCAATGCCGCCGGACTGCTGTCCATCGTTGCGATCGTGCTCGTGGTGTCGGTGCGGTGGCGGCACCGCTACCCGGTCGCGTTGACCGTCATCGGATGTATCACGGCTTTCGTGGTGCTCGGCCCGACGCTCGCCCTGATCGGCCTCATGTCCGTCATCACGTGGCGACCTCGGATCGAGGCGCTGCGCCTGGCCCCAGTCGTCCTCCTCGCGACGGGTGTCGCGATGTGGCGCGATGTCAACACCGAGCCACGCTCGATGTCCTTCTGGGGCAACCTCTTCAAGCCTGGCGTCGAGCCGATCGAGTGGTACGTCCCGCTCGTGCTGACCGTCGTCATCTTCGGCGGGTTCGTCGGCGTCGGCGTGTGGATGCGCACGCGGGCAGACCTGCGGAGTGCGCGCGTGGTCGTGTCCAAGGAGCGGTCGGTGGTCTCGTCGCTGACCGACCAGGTCTCTCGCCAGGCCGAGCGCGAGCGCTTGGCCCGCGAGATCCACGACGGGCTCGGGCACAACCTGTCGATCCTCTCGGTGCACGCCGGCGCGCTGCAGGCGATGGCGGACGCGTCGGCGGTCGAGGCGTCCGGAGGAGCCGCGACTTCACAGATGAAGGAGTCGGCGAAGGTCGTCCGCGAAACGGCTTCGAAGTCGGTCGCCGAGCTGCACAGCCTGCTGGACCTGCTGCGGAACGCCGATGACCCGGACGTCGCGGCGCCGACGAAGACGTTGCGCGACGTGCGCGCGCTTGTCGACGACTCGGTGACCGCAGGAATGCCCCTCGTGGCGACGGTCTTCGTCGACGACGGCGAGGCGCTCGACCCGCACATCGCGCAGGCGGCGTACCGGATCGTGCAGGAGCTGCTGACGAACGCCCGGAAGCACGCGTCGACGGTGAGCGTGCGGCTGTCGGTCACCGGCGGCCCGGCGGAAGGGCAGCTCGTCATCGCGACGGCGAACCACCTCCCGCCGCCGACCGGCGCCCACGGGGCATCGGCTGGTGGCGAAGGGGCCGCTCGGACCGGCATGGGGCTGACAGGGATCCGCGAGCGGGTCGAGCACTACGGCGGCGAGATGCAGTCAGGGGTCGGGTCGGACGGCGCGTTCCGCGTGTCGATCCGGCTGCCATGGCAGGCACCGGACTCAGGATCGGACAAGGGGAATCGATGGACGTGATCAGCTTTGGCGACGGCGACGAGGCCGGACGCCCCATCCGGGTGATGCTCGTCGACGACGACCCGATGGTGCGGATGGGGCTGCGGCACATGCTCGGCGCCGCGCCGGACCTCGAGGTCGTGGCCGAAGTGAGTGACGGTGACGAGGTGATCGGCGGCGTCCAGGCGCACCGCCCCGACGTCGTCGTGCTCGACGTACGCATGGCCCGGGTCGGCGGCATCGAGACGATCGCAGCGGTCAAGGCTCGACCCGAGGCGCCGAAGGTACTGATGTTCACCGTCTTCGACCACGACGACGTGGCCCAGCGAGCGATCCGGGCCGGCGCTGATGGCTTCTTGCTCAAGACCGCATCACCGGAGGAGATCTGCGGCGGCATCCGGAACGTGGCCGGCGGGCTCGGCGCGGTGTCACCGTTGACCGCGGCTCAGCTGTTCACCCAGGTGCGTGAGGATCCCGCTGCGGCGCAACGGGCGAACGCGGCTCGACTGATGTCGACCCTGACGGCTCGGGAGCGCGACGTCGTGAACGGGCTGGCGCGGGGGCTCTCGAACGCCGACCTGGCGCGGGAGCTCTACGTCAGCGAGACGACGGTGAAGACGCACCTGCAGAGCGCCTTCACCAAACTGGGCGTCGACAACCGAGTCCAGGCAGGGGTCATCGCAGACAGGGCCCAATGACCCCACCCCAACCCAGTGGAGAACGATGATCTGGCGGGCTGAACATCCTCTTGCAGGGATTTCAGAGCGATTCAGGCAGTCTGCTCGGAGAGGCAGCCAAGCCGGCTATCCGCGGCCTGACTGCGGGGACCAGAGCCAGCCCAGATCCTCAGCGAACTCCGCACGCGGCTCGTTGATCTCCCCCGTATCCGTGGTCTGAAAACTCACCATGCGCACGCGGTCGGCATCCGCTCGGTTGAAGAAGTAGCAAGCAAAGCGGTCACTCGCTGGGCCAGACCGCAGAACGATCAGGTGGCTGAGCGGCACTGGCTGGGCGCACCCATCTGCTGCGAGGTACAGCTCTCCCTCATCCATGATCGAGCCGACCACGAACGAAGCTGGGCGAAACGGCACGTTCGTTCCCATGACCAGCTCGACCTCTTGCCGAATCTCGCCCCTACGACTGCTGGCTTTGCCAGCGCGCACCAGCGGCAGCCGGGTCCATGCCTCGCCGATCAGCGATCGAAGCTCCTCCAGCGCGGACGTCAGGTAGTCAATCTGCGACTGGAGCACGGAATCACTTGTCGCCCCGCCGTGCCCGTGCCACGTGTTACGTCTCGCATTCACATCGGTCAGCAGTTGTACACACGCGGGCTGGATGATGGCTTCGATCACAGATGGAGGCGCGCCGCCGAACAACTGAGTCACTCGGGCACGATCATCCGCGTCGTCGTTGAGAAGTTTGCGGAATCGAGCCGACAGCCGCTGGATCACAACCGCCCAGGCGCCAAATGAGGGGCGTTCCAAACTGAGCCCGTGTCTATCGAGTGTCCTTCGCAGACTGGTGCCCTCGACGTCGGCGAGATCCGAGTCCTGTCGCAACGCGGACAGGAGCACGGTGGCCAAAAACGCGGCATATGACTCCCACGTGTGGAAGATTTGCCGATGGCGTGCATCGATCGAGTTGCGGCTGGTCAGCGTCCAGAGGGCCGTCGCGAACGGGTAGGGAAGGCTGGCGGTCCAACGCTCCAAGGAATCATCCAGCAGCGGCTCGAAAGGGCTCACGACGAGGTCGGGGGTCCTGTGCCCCGACCACAGGTCGGCGCGAGCGGCTTGGACGAGCGTTTCCACGCGGCGCAGGGTGAGAAGGGACTCCGCGAGCTGCAACTGCTCCAGGCTGGAGCACACGGGGATTGGCAACTCATCCATGAGTTTCCATAGGGATGCCTGGTCCGATCGCACCGCACTGATGACCTGACCGCTGGCTCCGCGGGAAAGAGCGTTCTGGGTGGCGAGCATCCCTTCGTCGCTGTTGAGCCATCCAGCGAGGTAATCCGGATGCACGATGTCGGGGTTCACATGCAGTCGGAGGACTCTGCCAATGGCCCCAGTTGGCGTTGTGGTCGTCACGGGACCGCGGCCGGTGGGGAACCAAATGACATCCCCTGAGGCAGGGTCAGCATCTTGACCAGATGCGTGAACCACTGGCGGGGCCGTCAGGAGCGCCGCCAGCCGCGTGCGCGCGACACCACGTTGAGGCTTTGAGACGGTCGAGTCGAAGAAGCGGTCAACGGTGAACGACACGAACGGTGGCCCTGCTTCAGCCCAGTTGACTGGCACCGGCCCATATCGGCCCTGGACATCCCGTTCTGGATCCTCAGACGAGACCTCGGTCCGAAAGGTCAACGATGAGTCGCCGTTCGCTGCGACCGTGATCGGACGCCGCCTGAACGATTCCAGCGAGGCGACGCGATTGCTCGGACCCTGCCGCCTTGATTCCAACGCAGACCAGAGGAGCCTCAACCCATCACTGCTGATGCGGCGTCGAGCTCCGTTGTCGCGGGTGGTCATGTAGCCGCGCAGATCGATTACGTGCGCCCGGCCCTTCAGGCTTTCGGGCTTGTCCGTACGGAGAATCACGACGTGAAGGGGGATGTCCGTGTTCTCGGCCATGCCAATCGGGAGACGAACGAGGGCCTCGAGAAGGTCTTCCTCAACCAGCCAGTTGCGGCAAGTCCGGCCCGGCGTGTCACGGAGCATGGCGGGGTTCACGAACGTGACGAAACGCGAGCCCCCCTGTTCCCGAGACTTCATGGCCGCTATGCCGCGCTGTAGGAAGAGCCATCCAGCGTCGTTCACACTCCCGACACCTTGGGGGAACCAGCCTTGTGCTGCACGCTCATGCACGGAAACCTCTGAAGCTCTCCAATCGATACCCCAGGGCGGCTCCGACACGACAAGGTCCTCACCCGCGGTCGGCACCAAGTCATCCGTGAGTACGTTCCCGGACCTAAGAGCCCACGTCTCACCGTGAGCCATCGAGGATCGCTGCGTCTCTTCGAGGACCGCCGTGTTGATGTCGACCCCAGTCGCGCGCACCTCCGAGCCCGATACCTGCAGAGCACGCGAGACGGTTTCTAGCATGACGCCGCGACCGACCGTTGGATCAAGGACTTCACAAACGAGTGAAGCGGGCCTTCCGCTGAGTGCCGCAACGCAACCGATCTCGGCAATTGCAGGGGAACCTCGGTGGACATCCCCGTGGCTTTGGCCCGGCAGAACCGGCACGTCCGGCGTCAGGTCACCCTGAAGTAGGGTCTTGAGCCACTCCGGCTCGGGGCGGGGGATCATGGCTGAGTCCTCGTCTTCACTAGACCGACTCCCGGCGGAACTCGTCGTAGGTGCCAGCGAGGTATCGAACAAGCGAGATCTGGAAGTCGGGGTTGGCGAAGAACATGTCGAACAGCACGCCGTTCTTGTCGTGTCGGTCGATAAGCAAGTCCTTGATCCTCTGCTCGAGCACCATTTCGAACTGTCCCCGGTCGTTGTTCAGGGCGACCTCGCGCATCTCGTCGTCGTCCTTGACCACGACCCATTGCTGGTCCACCCAGACCTTGTCGGCCTCCCCGAGCTCGGCGCCGTACTTGTCATTCATCGCAGCGATTAGCGCCGACAGTTTGTCCAGCATCGGCTCCGCCTTCGACCCCTTGCCCTCGCCAGGAAGAGCGGATCCCGGCTCGTCTGCGCCGGACAGGGTGATGGCCTCGTCGGACGTGACGGCGATGCGCAGGTGGGTCAGCTGCACGGACTTGCTGAGCTGGGGCATCGGGTCGTTGTCCCCGGTAGGCAGCTCGAGCAGCAGCAGCCGCCCATAGAGGAATAACCGCTCCAAATCAGGGTCGGCCCACGGCATCACTTGGGCAACGAAGGCGTACGCACGGCAGAAGTGCTCCAGCGTCCCTCGGAAGCTGGCCTGCGTATCCTCGTCGAGAGTCGCGAAGCGCCCCGCCGCGGGTAAAATGTTGCTGTAGATCACGGATTGCTGTGCGGGGTCCTCGGACAACAGCGCCGCAACGGCGGCATCCATCTCCACGCGGGACAGGACCTGGGCGGCCATCAGGTCGTGCTCCATCGTGTAGAGCACGTTGGGTTCGGTCGGCGTCGCGAACGACTCCTCGAAGAAGGGCTCGAACGCCGCCTTGATCTCCTCGACGCTGTTCGCAAAGTCGAGGACGAACGTGTCCGACTTCCCTGGATGGGTCCGGTTGAGTCGTGACAGCGTCTGAACCGCCGCCACCCCGGACAGCTTCTTGTCGACGTACATCGTGTGCAGCAGCGGCTCGTCGAATCCGGTCTGGTACTTCTCTGCGACGACAAGCACCTGGTAGTCGTCGCTCTTGAACTGCTTCGCCAGCTGCGCCTCCGAGAACCCGTTGATCTGAGCTTCCGTCGCCCCGGGCACGTCGGGCATCTCCGGGTCGACGACCGCACCGGAGAATGCGACGAGCGTGCGCAGCGGTCGGTTGCCCTTGTCGTAGCCCTTCTTCGCGATGTACGCCGCAAGGGCAGCGTGAGTGCGCACAGCGTGCAAGCGCGAACGGGTGACGACCATGGCCTTGGCGCGGCCGTCGATCTTTCCCGCGGTCTTCTGCCGGAAATGCTCGATGATCACCTCCGCCTTGGCCTCCAAGGCGTACGGGTGCAGCGAGGCAAAGCGCGCCAGCACGGTGCGCCCCTTGCGCGACTCCATCTCCGGGTCATTGCGCGGGTGCGAGTTCGCGAGCTTGTAGTAGACGCCGTACGTCGTATAGCCGGAGAGAACATCGAGGATGAACCCCTCCGCGATCGCCTGACGCATCGAGTAGGTGTGGAATGGCCGCTTCGTTCCATCGGGGCCGAGCTGCCCGAACGTGTCGAGCGTTTTGGGCTTCGGCGTCGCCGTGAACGCGAAGAACGACAGGTTCTTCTGCTTACCTCGGTTCCGCGCACTGGCGAGCAGGGGCTCGTCGGCGGAGTCCACGGCTTCCTCGTATGCCGCTGACTCCGCTTTCGCGGTCGCCTCCAGCGCCGCTTCGCCCCCGTCACCAGCTCCAAGGACCTTCTTCAGCTTGGCGACCGAGTCACCACTGGATGACGAGTGCGCCTCATCGACGATGACGGCGAACCGTCGACCCACCACGCCCTTCGCGTCACCGGCAGCGGCGTCCTTGGCGGCGAGCTCGGCCACGACCGGGAACTTCTGCAACGTCGTGATGATGACCCGCGCGGCGTGCCCCTCGAGCGCGGCCTTGAGCTGGTCAGATTTCTCGTCGATCCGCACGATCGTCCCCGGCGTATGTTCCAGCCCCGACACGGTGTCCTGCAGCTGCCGGTCCAGCACCTTGCGATCGGTGATGACGACGACCTTGTCGAAGATCGGCGCATCGTCGGCGCCGTGCAGCCGCGACAGCGCATGCGCCGTCCATGCGATCGTGTTCGACTTCCCCGAGCCAGCCGAATGCTGGATGAGCCGATCCACGCCGGCCCCGTCGCGTCGGGTCGCCTCGAGGATCGACCGAACCGCGTGCCACTGGTGGAACCGCGGGAACAAGACCCGTCCACCCTCGGAGTGCACGAACGACCCGAGCAGGTCCAACCACGCATCGCGCTGCCACACCTGCTCCCACAGGTACGCCGTCTGGTAACCGTCCGAGGCCGGCGGGTTCCCGGCCGTGCCCGTGTTTCCCGCGCCGCCGCTGCCCTGGTCAAACGGCAGGAATACCGTGTCCTGCCCGGCGAGCCGGGTCGTCATCGCCACCCGGTGCGGGTCGACGGCGAAGTGGACCAACGTGCGGGCCCGGAAGACCAGGTCGTGCGGGTTCCGGTCTGAGCGGTACTGCGTCATCGCATGCTCGATGTTCTGGTGCGTCAACGGGTTCTTCAGCTCAGCCGTCGCCACCGGGATCCCGTTGACGACGAGGGCCACGTCGACGGAGTCAGCCGGGTTGGACTCCGAGTGGTGCAGCTGGCGCACGACACCAAGCCGGTTCGCGGCGTACCGCTCGGCCTGCTCGACGTTGAGCCCACTTGCCGGCCTGAAGTAGCACAGCCGCACGCTCACCCCGGAGTCCTTCACCGGAGACCGCAGCACGCTGATCGCGCCTCGATGGTCGAGCGCGTCGACGACGACCCTGAGGAACTTCTCCCGCGCCGTCGACTCACCCCCATGCCGCGTCACAAGCTGCTGCCACGCCTTCGGCTGCGACGCCTGCACGAACGCGATGACCTCATCGCCGAAGGCCCCGGCCTTCCGGTCGTATGCCGCCGGGCTCAGCTGCTGCCAGCCGTGCCCGAGCAGGTGGGCCTCGATGTTCGACTCGAACGCCGACTCCTTCGTGATGCTCATCCCCGACTCACCCCTGTATGCCGCTACCTGCGGTCGTCACGTCGATCTCACCAGTGACAGCCGCCGTGATCAACGACTGCTTGTACACCTGCAGCATCTCAATCTGGCGCTCCATTGCCGTTGAGAGTGAAGCGCGCTCGTCTGCGGCGACTCGAACATGCCCAATCACTTGGTCCTGTTGGGCGAGGGATGGCAGTGGCACTTGGATGTCCATCAGGTCCGGGAAGTAGATGGTCTTGTGCGTGGAACCCATCGCCAAATAGCCAAGCAGGTAGGGCCTCATGACGCGAAGCGTGTGCAGCAGGAAATCAGGACGAAGTTCTGGGCGGCAGGACCATGTCACGAAGTCCTGACTCGTTGCCATGTCCCTGTTCATGACGATCGAGAACCCAGCGGAAGCCGTGCGGCTCAGGGCCACGGTTCCCGCGGGGTGGAGAACGGCAGCGCTGTTCGATAGGCCAGCATGGCTGATCTGGATCTCCGTGTCGTCAATACGGTCGATCTCGTCCCGCCTAAAACGGTGGACGTCTGAAGTTGTGATCCACGGTATTTCGCAATCGATCCAGTAGCCCGGCTCACTGCGGCTAGGTGTGTGGCCAGTCCCCATCCGAGCTACATGGCTTAGCCTGCGCACGTGCCACCCCACCCCCACGTGGGCAGCCCAGGGAAGGTCTGTGGCATGTGTCTCCGCGGACAGGCCCAGCACGGCATTCCGACGCCAGGCTTCAAAGCGTCCTTCAGTTGCAGTGATCTGCGTCTTTCGGGCCGTGATGATCTGGTCGATTCGGGCGACGCGGTCGTCGAGGAAGTCTGCGATCCGCCGCTGCTGCTCCAGCTCCTGCCAGGGAACAGGGGCGGCTCGCAGTCCCGCCGTTGTGAGGCCATACCTCGAGATGCCGGACGAGTGATTCGTGAAGTGATCTAAAACGGGTCGAGAGCGGAGTGCCCACGTGAGGTAGCGCGGGTGTGTCCCATCCAACGGGCGAGCGATTGCCAGGTGATAGCCACACACGAAGTCGTCCGCGGTGGCATCCACGTACGCCGAGATCCCGATGTCCTTTGGATCCTCAGAGTCCTTCGTCAGGACGGAGTCGCCGAGCTCCAAGTGGAAGCGGGAAACTTCGTCGGAGGTCGCGGTCGCCCGCATCAGGTGAGGACCCGGCCCGACTTTGTCGTTCTTGTACACGTCGACGTAGTTGCACAGCTGAACTGGTGCTTCACCCTCGTGCGCGTGTTTGTCGACACTGCTGGTTCGCACTTCAGCCACGTGTCGCAGAGGTACGGCGGTCACAATCCCAGTCCGCTCATCCACTGCTGGATCTGGGACTCAAGATCCTTGATCTCTGTTGCGATCTCTTCGACCGGACGCGGCGGCTCGTAAACGTAGAAATGCCTTGTGAAAGGAATCTCGAAGCCGACCTTGGCCTTGGTGTGGTCAATCCACGCGTCCGGGACGTAGGGGCGTATCTCGTTCTCGAGGTGGGCTTCTGCGGTCTCGACGAGGGCCTTCGCGCGTTCTTCGTCGCCGAGGGCGAGCCATCCTTCGGGCAGCGGGACATTCTCCTGGTCGCGCAGGTTAGGATCGGGTTCGACCTTCGCTCCGCGTCCCTTCAGGACGGGCGCCTCGGGGTCGGCGATGGCGCAGGCCTTCGCGAATGCCTTCTTCTGGAGCGTTGTCAGTCCGGTGACCTCGGAAAGCAGCGCACGCTCGGTCTCGAAGCGCTGACCGAGCAGGACGGCATACGCGTCGAAGGGCGGCTCGGCGACGGCCTCTGGGGTGATCTCCCAGCGGCGGCGCATGGGGCGCTCGACGGTGATCCGCTGGAAGCCGAACGTCTCGTTGGCGAGCGCCTTCACACGTCGGTCGTTGGCAAACTCGCCGCGTGCCCCGCCGTAGAGCTGCGCGATCTGGTCGATCGCGGGGGCGGTAAGCTCTTTGCGCTTGTCGCCGAGGGACTTGCGCATCTTCGTCCCGAGGCCGCGGGCGTCGATGAGCTTGATGGTGCCGCGGTCCTCGTCGGCCTTATCGTTGGTCAGGATCCACACGTACGTGGAGATGCCGGTGTTGTAGAACATCTGGTCCGGCAGGGCGACGATACCTTCGAGCCAGTCGTTCTCGAGGATCCAGCGGCGGATCTCCGACTCGCCAGATCCGGCCTGCCCGGAGAAGAGCGGAGATCCGGACAGGACGATCCCGACCCGAGAGCCGGTCGGTTTCATGTGCGCGAGCATGTGTTGTAGGAACAGGAACGACCCGTCCGAGACGCGGGGCAGGCCGGCGCCGAAGCGGCCGTGGAAACCTTGCTTGGCGTGCTCGTCCTTGATCAGCGCAGCGTATGCCTTCCAATCCACGCCGTAGGGCGGGTTGGCGAGGATGTAGTCGAAGTTCTCCATCGGGAACGCGTCAGCGGTGAGGCTGTTGCCGTTGCGCATTCGTTCTGGCGCGGTGTCCTGCATCATCAGGTCCGACTGCGCGATGGCCCACGTCTCGTCGTTGAGCTCCTGGCCGTAGACGTTGACGATGGCCGCCGGGTTGAGGTCCTTGATGTGGTGCACCGCGGTCATCAGCATGCCGCCGGTTCCGGCCGCCGGGTCGTAAACAGTACGCACCGGCTTTGGATTCTCGGTGAGCTCTTGGGCGGTCTTGCCAGAGACCAGCAGGTTGACCATGAGGCTGATGACCTCTCGGGGTGTGTAGTGCTCCCCGGCGGTCTCGTTGCTCATTTCGGAGAACTTCCGCAGGAGCTCTTCGAAGATGTAGCCCATCGCCTCGTTGCTGACGACGGACGGGCGCAGGTCGAGGTCTGCGAAGTCGGCCAGCACGGCGTACAGGAGCCCGGCGCGGTCGAGACGCTCGAGCTTGGGGTCGAAGTCGTAGGCCTCCATGACCGCATACGCCTCGGGCGAGAGCTTGCGGATATAGGAGCGCAGGTTGTCGGCCAAGTCCTTGTCGTCGCTGAGGAGCGTCGGGAACGTGAGCGGCGAAGTGTTGTAGAAGCGGTGTCCGGCCTTCTTCTTGAGCAGCGCAGCCTGCCCCTCGCCGATGGACGTCATGCCCGCGGCGGCGTCAAGGACGTCCTGCTTCGTCGGGGCTAGGACGGCGTCCATGCGGCGCAGGACGAGCAGCGGCAGGATCACCGAGCCGTACTCGTGCTGCTTGAAGGTCCCACGCAGCTTGTCCGCGACCTTCCAGACGAACGCGACCTTGTCCTCGAACCCCACTGGTGACATGGGGGCCATTCAACACTCCTCACGACGGAGTAGATACAACGACCCGACAACGTCTGCCAACACGCCGCGTGCCGGCCCAGTTCTTGTCCCCGCCGCCATGTAGACATACCTCTCCAGGCGAGGCGCATCCCTCCCAGACCTCCAACGCGGGCGGCATAGCCCCAACGAAGAGTAGGCAGGCCGTGAGCTTCCCAACGTCCGACGTCATCCAGTCCGAGCTCATGTTCTATCGACTCATCGGCATCGCGGACGACATCACGACGGCCCTCGCAGCTCAGGGCTTCAAGGCAGAGGTCGGACACACGGACAGCCTCAATCAGTACGTCAAGGTGCCCATAGCAAATCGTGGTGCTGTCGTTCTGATGCCCGTCGACCGCTCACCAGGAGCATGGAGAGTGGCGTGGCCAACGAGCGGTGGAGTGGTTTCACGGATGTGGCCACTGCAAACCGATACTGAAATTCTCGTGGGAATCATCGTTGCGGCCGTCGCGTCCACTGTTGAGAGCCGCCCTCTGCCCTCTCCCTTCGTATGGGGCCGCGTCGAAAGCGACCCGATCACGTCCCTCGCTGATGAGCTAATTCGCCTTGGAGTGGATTCAGCGAATTTGGAGCTTGCGCCGCTCAGACCCGCCGATCCCGACGGGTGGCCGCGCTACCAAGACGACAGTCTCCGCGAGCTTCGACTTCATGACTGCGCTGATCAAGAGCGGACGTTGGTGGTTGCCTACGACGGGCAGCATGGCTGGTCGGTTGATCAGGTCATGCCCATGTGTGGCGCATCGGGACGGCTCAATCTCGCGGATGCGCTGGGCCTCGCCCCGGAATGGCCTTGCGTTGGCCCGGACGACGTAGAAGTCGAGCTTCTCGCGTCGCTCCTCGCGTCAGACACTTCCTGGAGCACCGACCACGACGAGAACGTCCGCTTGCTGAGGTACGGACCCACACCAGCCGAGACCCAGATCAGCACCAAGGAGGACGCGCAGCGGGCTGCGACGACGTGGCTACGCTGGATCGGACTCTGCGAGGACAGCGAACGCATGGTTGCCGAGCCCCGACTTCCGTCAAACCTTGAGCTGATCGTTCACTTCGCGATTTCTACGGTGGGACTGCCGACCGTGCAGCGTTACACGGGTATCGCCGCCGTGAATGGCCGTGTACCAGTCGTGGTGTCGCGCTCATGGTTCTCACGCTCAGCACAAGAATGGGCCGACTCCACCGGCATGCTCTTGTTCTCGATTGACGACTCCGGGCTCATGCGCCCGGCCAGCGACCGCGCCAGCACCTTCAGTCCCATACATATCGGCGACCGTCCCAGAGCCTGCACCGACCCGACATGCATCACGATCGGCTGTCTCTTCGAGACCGAGTTCTGCCCGGTCGAGAAGCGCCGTCGTTCACAAGCAGACGTCCTTCGGTGGCGCCTCCGGTGAGAAGTGCTCCGCTGGGTCGTGTGCCCCTTTGTGCATTAGACCCCCGAAACTGATCTGGCTGGGTATCGTGCGTGCGAATGCGCTCAGAACCACTCAAGGGGGATCGCCAGGTCATGGTGATCGTGAAGGCCAGCACGGCTGACAAGCGTCCAACGTCGCCGGCGTGTGCCGCGGCGCGGTCGAACGGAACGTCGCGATGACCGACATCGTCGAGGCCTTGCTCTCGGGCGACACAAGTGCTGCGCTCAGAACGTGGCGTGACGGGCTGGTCAACCTCACTCGGTCGAACCGGGCATTGAACTTCCGCCCCTCTAAGACGGGCTCCGTGCCCATCGAAGAACCGTCGCTCCACGACATCTTCGAGGGCCTGCGTTCGGGCCGCATGTGGTCGATCGAGGGCGCTCCTGAACCTGAAGATGGCATCGCGCCGCCGCGTTCATCTGCCGTGTTGCGCAGCGGGAGGCCCGACAAGGACCTCGCCCCCGTCGTGCGCGGCCTCATGCGGCGAGCCCGGCAGGAGTTCCTCGACCGAGGCCTCTCGGTCATGTACTTGGCCCTCGGCATGCTGCATTGGACCGACGAGGACGGAAGCAGCTATGTCAGCCCTCTCCTCCTGGTGCCGGTGGAGCTGATCGACATGGGCCCGAAAGCGATGCCTCGGCTGCGCGTCAGCGATGACGGCGACCCGACCATGAACCCCGCGCTGGCACTTCGCCTCACCGAGTTCAGCGTGACCCTGCCTTCGATCGACGAGCTCGAGGAGATCTCCATCGAGAGCGTCATGGACCGCGTGCGTGAGTCTGTGTCGCGTAAGAAGGCTTGGCAGGTCTCGGAGGCGGCCGTCCTCGCGCCTTTCTCCTTCCTGAAGGAGGCGATGTATCGGGACCTCAAGGCCAACGAGGCGGCGATCCTCGAGCACCCCGTCGTGCAGGCGCTCGCCAACCAGGACCCGGACAACCAGAACGACTCGCACCTGTTCGAGAGCATCCCCCTCGATGCGATCGATGAACAGGCGCCCCCCGAGAAGACGCCATTGGTGCTGGACGCCGACTCGTCACAGCGGATCTGTGTGGCAGCAGCCGTCGCCGGCCACAGCTTCGTGATGGACGGCCCGCCTGGCACGGGCAAGTCCCAGACGATCGCCAACATGATCGGCGCCCTTCTGCACGCCGGGAAGACCGTGCTGTTCGTCTCCGAGAAGGCCGCCGCGCTCGAGGTCGTGCGCAATCGTCTGGCGCACGCCGGCCTCGGGAATTACCTCCTCGAGCTGCACAGCCACAAGGCGAGCCGGAAGGAGGTCGCAGACCAGCTCGCGCACGCCTTGGACAACGTGCCCATGCCACCTCCTGGGATGGATGCCGGCGAGCGCAGCTTGGCTGCCGACCGCAGGCGCGCCCTGAATGCCTACGCGCGCGCCATGAACGTAGTCCGCCAACCGCTCGGTTCCACCCTTCATGACGTCCTGGGTCGCCTCTCCCAGTTGGACCACGTACCGGCGGCGCCACGCCCCGGCACGCCACCGGTGGCGTTGGAGCCCGTGCTGATGAACCGCATCGCCGATGCGACCAGCCGGCTTTCGCGGGCGTGGCGGCCGGCGTCGCAGGGCTTCAGCTTCCTCTGGCGTGACGTGGTGGACCGCAACTCCTTGGATTCCCGGCTCTACCAGGCGGAGTCGGCTCTGGAGGAGCTGGATGGAGTTGCCCGTCATAACGAGCGCGTCAGCGATGCCTTCGGGCTGCGCTCGCTCAGCTCGCTGAGAACTCTGGATCGCCTCCTGATCCTGGCGGTGGCCCGCCCGACGCAGGTGCCGGACCCGTGGTTGACCTTGGCCGACTTGTCACCGGTGCGCCAGCACATCGCGACGCTGCACTCGCAGCTCGCGGCCATCCGGGACGCATCTGCAGCGGTTCGCGACGCGTCCGGCATGGAATGGCACCACCTGCCCTCGTCCGCAGACGTTCCCGGGCCGCGGATCGACGACCGCCTGCAGCCTCCGCTGGTGTGCGACGACGGCATGACCCAGGAGTCGGCAACGGCCGTAGCGCGGCAGTTCGCCGCGGACGCCGCGATGCTCGAGGGCCACATGTCCGCGCTGCAAGGGCTGGCCGCCCGACTGGGAGTCCCGAGAGGCAGCAGCCTCCAGGATGTCTACCGCCTCCTCGATCTGGCCGAGGCCGCCTACAGCCCCTTCCAACCACAGGCCTCGTGGCTCACGCCAAGCGGCCTCGCGGCGGCCCAGACGGCCCAGGCACAGCTGAAGGCGCTTGTCACGGAGCTGGACACCGCCGAGTCGAGCGCCCGGCGACTCTTCACCGACTCCGCGCTAAACGAACCCCTGAGCGACCTGCACGAACGCTTCACGAACGTACACAAGGGCCTCCGCAAGCTCTTCGGTGACTATCGCCGTGACAAGAAGAGCGTCGCCGCCTTCACCAACGAGATGGTCAGCCTCGAAGAGGCCATCTCGGACCTCGGCCTTGCGGTCAAGTGGTCCGACGCCGCCGCCGCTTTGTCACGCGATGAAGGAGAGATGGCCGGCGCGCTAGGCACCTACTGGAAGGGCCGGGACACCGACTTCACCGCCATCCAGCAGGCGCTCGACGTGGCACAGCGCCTGCTCAACACACTGACCGGTGCCGTGCCACAACCGCTCATCGAGCACGTCTCCAGCCCCGCCCCCGATACGGCGATCAAGGCGATCATCGACCACGCACGTCGCGACCTGGACCAGTGGCGCTCAAGGCTCGCCCCAGCACCCGCCCACGCCGCGCGACCGGAACTCGTGCTCAAACCGCTCGCCGAATCGGTGACGTGGCTGCGGGCGCACGCCGAGCCACTGTCTGCCGTCGCGGCCCGGACGGCGGCGGTCGACGCCGCCACGAGCCGCTCGACGACATTGACGCAGGCCACCCACTGGCTCTCTTTCCGCGACGCTGCCGCCGCCTCAGAGACTGCACTGACGGCATTGGCCCACACCTACGCGGAGCTGCTGGGCGACCTCTTCGCCGGCACCGCCACAGATGAGGAGGCGCTCGACGCAGCCCTGCGATGGGTCGAGGACGTGCGAGCATGTTCGGTCCCCGAAGGCGGCCCGCTCACCGATGACCAAGCGCAGGCACTCGCCCTCGCCCGGCCGACCGAGAACCTGTCATCGAGCCTGGACCGCTGGGACCGAGCGCAGGATGCAATCGTCGGCGCGTTCGCGCCGTCCCGCGAGGGCGAACTGGGCGCGGAGCTGAACTCCGGCCCTTCGGCCACGGAACTGCTGGCCGAACTCCGCGCGGACAGCAGCGGCCAGGAGGAGTGGTTCCAGTACCAACAAGCACGCGCTGACCTGGCCGAGCAGAACCTCGACGAGACGATCGAGTTCTGCATCGCCGAGGGCGTGGACCCGTCCGGCATCGGCGAGGTCGTCGAACGCGCGGTCCTTCGCGCCTGGGCTGACCACCTGCTCGAGAGCGAGAGCGACCTCCGGCCGATCCGGGCCGAGGACCGGGCAGCTCTTATCGCTCAGTACCGCGATCTCGACGAGCGGCTCATTCCCGCAGCTACCGGCGACATCATTCGTGCGGTCAACTCACGACGACCTGCGTCCGTCGACGTCGGGCAACCGGCAATCATCCGCCGGGAGGGAATGAAGAAGAAGCGTCATATTGCCGTCCGCGACCTGATCCGTAGAACAGCCGAGACGACGCTCGCCATTAAGCCGTGCTTCATGATGTCCCCGTTGGCGGTCAGCCAGTACCTTCCGTCGGAGATGCGCTTCGATGTCGTCGTCTTCGACGAGGCATCCCAGGTGACGCCCGGCGACGCCATCAACTGCGTCTATCGGGGGCATGCTCTCGTCACAGCTGGGGACGACAAGCAGCTTCCGCCGACGTCCTTCTTCGACCGTATGGCCGATGACGAGAGTGAGGACACCGATGTCTCCGACTTCCAGTCGGTGCTCGAGTTGGCCAAGGCTTCAGGAGCGTTCCGGAACCTCGGCCTGAACTGGCACTACCGATCCCGCCACGAAGACCTCATCGCCTTCTCCAACCACAAGTTCTACGAGGGCAAGCTCATCACCTTTCCGGGCGCTCGCAGCGAGGGCGAGGACGTTGGAGTGCAGCTCGTCCACGTCGACGGCGTCTACCGACGCGGCACAGGACGGGACAACCCCCTCGAGGCTGAGAAAGTCGTAGACCGAGTCGTCCATCACTTCGACACTCGACCGGACACCTCCCTTGGCGTCGTCACGTTCTCCCTCACCCAGGCCGACGCCATCCAGAGCGCCCTCGACCGGCGCCTCGCGCAGCGTCCCGATCTCAGTGAGCATCTTGAGGACGACCGTCTCAGCGGCTTCTTCATTAAGAGCCTGGAGTCGGTGCAGGGCGACGAGCGCGACGTCATGATCTTCTCGATCGGATACGGAGCGGACGAGCACGGCAAGGTCACCACGAACTTCGGCGCCCTCAATAAGGCCAAGGGCTGGCGCCGGCTCAATGTCGCCATCACCCGTGCACGCCAGCGCGTGGAGATTGTGTCCTCGATCCGTAGCGGCGACATCCCGGACAGCACCAACGAGAACGTCCGGCACCTAGCGGCATACCTCGACTACGCGGAGCGCGGTACCAAAGCACTCGCACTTGAGCTCGGACCGAGCGGCCTCGGCACAGACAGCCCATTCGAGGATTCCGTCATCGACGCCGTCCGGTCGTTCGGCTACGCCGTCGAGCCGCAAGTGGGTGCCGCGGGGTACCGGATCGACATCGGCGTCCGGCACCCCACCCACCCCGGTGTCTACGCAATCGGTATCGAGTGCGACGGCGCCATATACCACTCCTCTCCCGCTGCGCGGGATCGTGACCGGTTGCGCGAGCAGGTCTTAGTGGGCCTGGGATGGCGCCTGCACCGGATCTGGGGAACCGCGTGGTACCGCAACCGCGCTCAGGAGGTCGAGAGCCTTCGCGCCGCCATCGAGGACGCCATCAAGGCACCTGTGTCGGGCAGGCTCAGCGGCGGGCTGCCCAAATTCGACCGCCCGGTGGTCACGACACAAGAGATCGAGGTGCCGAGCGTCCCCGCCTGGGCGGTTCCGTACAACACCGCGACGCTCGGGCGCCTACCGTCCTGGGCGAACGCTTCGGACCCCAGCTCACGGTGGGAGATGATTCCGGGAATCGAGGCGCTCGCCCACTCCGAGGGACCCGTTCACATTGACGTTGCGCTGCAACGCATGCGAGAAGCCTGGAACATCGGCCGTGTAGGACTGCGCATCCGCGTCAATATTGAGTCCGCTATCAGCCAAGCCCAGGTCGCTTTTGACGGCAGGTTCATCGACGTCCCAGATCGGACCGCGTACGTGGTTCGGGTCCCCGCGGAAGACGGGCCCATTCGATCGGTCGAGCACATCTCGGACCAGGAGCTGAGCTTGGCCGTGGAGCTGCTCCTCAAAGACGCGGGCGCCAGCACGATCGACGAACTGATGACCGGGGTCGCTCGGATCTTCGGGTGGAACCGTCGCGGTCCCGACATCACGTCCCGTCTCAGCGACGTCCTCGAAACGCTCCTGGACTCCGGGGTGCTCTCGAGAACGGGCGAGACCCTGCGGCTACGCACCCGGCCAACGGCGTCACCGACAGGTGGCGAGAGCCTTGACTGACACCTTTCTGCTGACCTGGAACCCAGCACTCTGGCCGCTCGAGAACGAGACCTGGGACGAGTACATCGACGCCACGAGCGCCGGCGAATGGCCGGAGACCCGCTGGTCCACCGGCTCACGCGCCACTGGCATGGGCCAGGGCTCGCGAGTCTTTCTCCTCCGGCAAGGCGACGAGCCACGCGGCATCGTCGCCAGCGGATGGGTGCACCACGACGAGGACATCTTCCAGAACACGCACTGGGACGGGATTCCTGGCCGCCTCGCGAACTACATCGAATTCGTCTACGACCACGTCATCGACCCCGATGACCCTTTACCGCTCGACGTGCTCAAGCGCGAGGTTCCTGGCGTGGGCTGGGAGCCACGCGGCGGCGGCGTGCGAGTCCCGGCCGAGGCTGCAGCAGGCATCGAAGAGTTGTGGGAGCAGCACGTCGGACTCCACGCTCGACCTCCAGCTTCGCTAGATCAGGCTGCTACCCGTCAGGCTAAGGGCCAAGCCTGGCAACAGGATTCAGCGAAGCGAAGACTGGTTGAAGACTACGCACAAGCCTGGCTGGAGGACGAGTACCGCTCGTCGGGCTGGACCGTCACCGACGTTCGCCACAAGAGCCCCTTCGATGCCCTTGCAGTCAAGGGCCGAGAGGTTCGCTACCTAGAGGCCAAGGGAACCCAAGGAGCCGGCGAGTCGGTCCTCATCACCTCGGGCGAGCTTGCGCATGCACGCACGCATCCGGGCCAGTGCGTGCTCGGCATCGTCTCCGGCATCACCTTCACCAGTGATGGCGAGATCGATGAGTCCCGGACCGAGCTCACGATCTACGAGTCGTGGGATCCAGAGGCCGGGACGTTACGTGCGCTGCAGTACCAGTGGGCGCCGTAGGACGGCGCGCAATGTATCGCGGCCGCCCTCATGGGCTGCCGCGACTTAAGTAGCGTCCTTCTCGTCAAGGCCGAAGTGCTGCGCAAGCCGTTCGAGCGTGAACTCCTGGCGAAGCTTGCAGGCGCTGTTCTGGTTAGCAAACATGCCCTTCTCCCAGAAGGCCGCGGACCGCGGCTTCGCGTCGATCCACGCGACTGGGATCACCCACTCAGCCTGCTCGTCCGACTCGGGAGTCCCACCGTCGCTGTGGCGATACCACCCGCCGAGTTGCTGATCGGCAAGAGCAACTTCCTGACCGTCCACGGTGACTCGTGCCGTGTCGAAGCGTTCTGCAGAACCGAGCGTCAGTCCCACGGCCACATAGCCCTCCTGCGGAATGCACACGTTGATCCGTGCCCCTGCGGGAACATTGCGTAGGGTCCGCGAGTACCACGCGTCGCCACCCGCTGAAACGAAGCCGAACTTCCGCCCGTCCTCCCACTGCCGGCCACCGGTGTAGGCACCGAAGGAGACGAACCAGTCGCGCCCGTTCCACTCAGCGCGCTTGCCCTTCTTCGACTTTCCGTATGTTGCTCCACCCGTCCCGCTCTCATCCTCCCGGGCGAGCCAGGACCGGGCGAGGTAGCGACGGTCGCCGTCCTCTAGGTACGAGAAGAAGACTGCATTAACCGGGACCCCAAAGGTGCGCAGGTACGTGACGATGCGCTCGGAGCCTTGGTCGAGGTCGGTAGCCACGATGGTCATTCGAAGCGCACCGTTCAGCTCATCCGGAGCGGAGATTCCGAAAACTTCCTCGAAGGCGCTCTCAAAGGGTCCATCGAGATGCGCGTTCGCAAGGTCGATGATCGTGTCACGGTCGAGCGTGCTGACCCAGGAGCCGTAGTCGAGAACCTGAGCCACGACGTCTCTTGGGGTCTTGTCGCGCTTGAGCTCGAGGACGTGAAGGTTGCCCTCGACGTCCATCGTGAGCAGGTCAATGAACTTGCCGTGGGGGGTGTGCACTTGGCGCCCGATGACAAGCAGACGCTCCCCGAGTAGTGAGGGGTCCTTCTCGAGGTACTGCTCTAAGGTCGCTTCCGACGGCAGGGTGGCGGTAGACAGCCGCTTTGGTGTGTCCCCGTCGATCCGCCACATCCCCATTTCCACTGGCATGCCGCACAGACTGCCTGAAAGTTCTCACGATCGCAGGGTAGAAACGCGCCCGGCTCGACGTGTGTAAGTATCGCGCTCAACTAAATTGAGAAGGTTGCCGTCCGGGTGTCGACCCTTTGTGCGGTCGCGGGCGGCTCAAAGCAGAGGATGCGATCGCGCCGAAGGCCAGCCGCCTTCCGAGCTCACCAGCGTCAGCCCCGGCGTGAGGGCCAGGCGGTCGCCGTCCCAGGTGACGGCATACGGGTCGGTGATCTCGCCGATGAACTGGCCGCCGGTCTCGTTGCGGAAGGCGAGGAACTTGGTCTCGCCCGTCTCGCGGTCGTCGATGAACTTGCCGACGTAGAGGGTCGGGTCGTCGATCTCCTGAGCGCCGGCGAGGTCATACGGCCCCAGCACCGACTCGGCCGAAGCGATCCACACCCCACCCGTGATGCCGGCCGCCCGCGCCGCCTCGGGCATGTCCCCGACCGCGCAGTTGAAGAGCAACACCTGACGACCTTCCACCACGTGCGTCTGAAACACTTCGAGCTGCCCGAAGCCGGCCCCAGGCGACGACAGCGGCTCCCGCAGCTCCCAGTTCTCCAGGTCAGCCGACCACGCGTGCCCCACGACCCCGCGGTCCACCCGATCCGACGGATCGTGGGCAGGCCCGACCGCCGACCGAGCCGTGATCAGCATGTGCCACCCGTCCCCGTCAGGGTCGGCCACCACCCACGGGTCGCGGAAGGCCTCGTCGTGCCAGTTCCCCTCGGGCGGCGGCGCGTACTTCTCGTACCAGCGACCGTCCGCCTCGAGCACCGGCCCCGGCGCCTTGTCCCACGTGTAGAGGTCGGACGACACGGCATACCCAATCGACTGGACGTTCGCCCCGAACGAATTGAGCCGCGCCCCGGTGTAGAACATGAACCACCGCCCGTCCGGGTGTCGCACGACCGACCCGGTCCACGTCGCGAGCTCGTCGAAGGCCGGCGCGTCCGACCGCACGAGCGCGTCGACCACCCGCTCCCAGTGCACGAGGTCAGAAGACACCGCGTGCCCGATCGAGGCCCGGTAGTGCCGGGCGTGCGGGTCGCGCAGAGCCCGCGACGCGTAGAGGAAGAACAGGTGGTAGTCCGAGCCGTCGTCGACGAGCCAGAAGTCCCACACCCACGCCTCGGGGAGACGAAACACGATTCAGCCTTTCACGCCGGAGCTGGCGATGGAGTTGATGAACGAACGCTGGAAGGCCACGAACAGCACGAGCACCGGCGCGGTGATCATCGTGGCGTACGCCATGATCTGACCCCACGAGGTGTTGAGCTGCTTGAAGTAGTCGATGCCGACCATGACCGGCCGCAGCTCCTCGGTCTGCACGGCCATGAGGGGCCAGAGGTACTGGTTCCACATCGGCAGGAACGTGAGGATCGCGACCGTCGCGATGGCCGGACCCGACAGCGGCATGACGATGCTCCGGTAGATGCGGAACCACCCCGCGCCGTCGACCTTCGCCGCCTCGTCCAGCTCCTTCGGGATGCTGTCGAAGTACTGGTAGAAGAGGAAGATCGAGAACGCGTTGGCGATGAACGGGATGATCTGCACCTGGTACGTGTCGAGCCAGCCCTGCGAGATGCCGTCTGGCCCGAGGAAGGGCAGCTGGTTCGACCACCACAGCAACGGCAGCGCGAGCGTCTCGAAGGGCACGATGAGCGTCGCGAGGATGATACCGAGCACCGCTCCCGCTCCACGGAAGCCGATGCGCGACAGGGCGAAGGCCGCCATCGAGTTGACGACGATCCCGAGCACCACGGTGACGACCGTGATGACGACCGAGTTCATCATGAACTGCGCGAAGGGCACTCGCCCGAAGACGCCGGTGTAGTTCGCCGTCGAGATGTCCCCGGTCGGCAGGAAGGCCTTGAAGCTGCCGAGGTCGTCGAAGATCTGCAGGTCGGGCTTGAAGCTCGACACGACCATGAAGACCAGCGGCAGACCGAAGACGAGGCACAGCACGATCCGCAGCAGGAGCCCGAGGGCGTGCCGGGCCGGGTGGGGCCGGTCGCCACCGTGGTGCTGCTCGGGGACGGCGGTCTCGGCGACGTGGGCCAGGCCCTCGGTGCCGGTGGTGACGGTGGCGCTCATCGGACGACGTCCTTGTCTCGGGTGACGTAGCGGTTGAGCAGCGTGACGGCGAGCACGAGCACGAAGAAGGCGAGCGAGATCGCCGAGGCGTAGCCGGTCTGCTGCTGCTGGAAGCCGGTGCGCACCGCCATGAGCACCAGCGTGGACGTCGAGTCGAGCGGTCCGCCCTGGGTCATGATGTTGACCTGGGTGAAGAGCGCGAACGCCGAGATGGTGATCGTGATGAGGATGAACGTGCGGGTCGCGCGCAGCCCCGGCCACGTGACATAGCGGAACTTCTGCCACGTGTCGGCCCCGTCGAGGTCGGCCGCCTCGTAGAGGTCGGCGGGGATGGTCTGCAGCCCGGAGAGCCAGATGACCATGTGGAAGCCCATCGCCTGCCACGCCGACATGAGGATGATCGCGAGCAGCGCCGTCTTCGGGTCGCCGAGCCAGTCCGGCCCGACGATCCCGAACTTGAGCAGCACCTCGTTGATGAGGCCGTTCTTCTGGTACATGAACAGCCACAGCATCGACACGACGACCATCGAGGTGACGACCGGCAGGAAGTAGACGGTCCGGAAGAAGTTGACCCCGCGCATCTTGACGTTGACGAGCAGGGCCAGCCCGAGCGCGCACGCCGACTGCAGCGGCACGATGACCACGGCGAAGACGATCGTGTTGCGCAGCGACTTCCAGAACGTCTCGTCCTGGAAGAGGCGGACGAAGTTGTCGGTGCCGATGAACTCGGCCGGCCGGGGCGAGATGAGCCGGGCGTTGGTGAACGCCAGCCCGAACGTCAGCCCGATCGGGATGAGCAGGAAGGTGATGAGCAGGACCGCCGCCGGCAGCAGCATGAGCAGTGCCGTCGTGGTCGATGAGCGAGAGCCCTTGGCCGGCTTGCGCTCCCGAAGCGTGGTCGCCGATGCGTTCTCGGCTGCGGTGATGGTGGACATGTCAGTCACTCACTGGAAGTAGCCGTTGGACTTCTGGTTGGCGTCGATGTTCTTGACGGCCTGGTCGAGCGCCTGCTTGGGGTCGGCGCCGTTGAGGATGTCCTGCGCGGTCTTCGTGAACTCCGTCGCGATGAACGGGTAGCCGGGGGTCACGGGGCGCAGCACGGCGAACTTCTTCGCGTAGTCGAGGAAGATCTCGTTCTCCCCGCCCTTCTCGTAGCCCTTGACCTGCGCGGCGGCCGCGTCCGTCGCCGGGATGTTGTTCGTGTCCCGGGCGACGCTCGCGACGTACTTGTCCTGCGCCGCGAACTTCATGTAGTCGAGCGCGCCGGCCTGGTCGGAGCAGTTCTGCGAGATGCCCCACTGCCACGAGCCGCCACCGATCTTCGGGCCGGTGCCGAGGTCCGGCGGCGGGAGGAAGAGGGTGTCCTTGCCGAAGGCCTTGCGGGTGTCGACGGCTGTCCACGTGCCGTTGTAGAGGAGCGCGGACTTGCCGTTGATGAAGTCCTTGGCCGGGTCGGCGCCGGACTTGAGCGGCACGAGCCCGTCGGTGACGAGGCTGCGGAACCACGTCGCCCACTCGACGGCCTTGGGCCCGTTGAGCGAGCCCTCCGCGGTCTTGTAGCCGTCGCGGTTGATGAGGTCACCGCCGAAGCTCTGCAGCATCGGGGAGTATGCGTAAGGCCACCACTCGCCGGTGAAGCTCGTCGCGATGTCGAGCGGGTTCTGGAAGTCGCCGGACGCCTTGATCTTCTTCAGCGCCGCATTGAACTCGTCCTTCGTCCACGGGGAGTCGGCCGTCGGGACGCGGATGCCGTACTTGTCGAGGATCGTCTTGCGCGTGACCATGACGAGCGCGACGTCGTAGTAGCCGTAGGAGTACGTCTTGTTGTCGTACTTGCCGAGCACCGTCGGGAGGTACTTCGAGAGCGTGTCGTCGAGGCCCTCGAGCGGGGCGAGGTAGCCGGCCCAGGCCCAGTTCGGCACGTTGGGGCCGTCGATGTCGAGGATGCAGGGCAGCTTCTTCGAAGCCGCCGCCGCGACGACGGACTGGTTGTAGCTGTCCTGCGGGAAGGCCTGGATCTTGACCTTGTACTTGCTCTGGCTCTTGTTGTAGTCGTTGACGATCGCCGTGATCGCCGCGAGCTCGGCCTTGTTGCCGGCGTTGTGCGTCCACATCGTCAGCTCGCCCCCGGCGCCGCCGGAGCTGGAGCTGCCGCCCTTGGTGCAGGAGGCCATGGAGAGGGGCAGCGCTGCGGCGAGGAGGCCGACGGCGACGCGCTTGGTGGTGGGGGTGAGCTTCATCGGTTCCTCCGTGGTGGGAAGGTCAGCGCCAGTGCTAAAACCTTTCAGCGCCGAAGGTAGCGGCTGGCCGACACCTCGCACAAGAGGTTGCTAAAACCTTTTCACCAGCAGGTATGCCGTCTAGCGGCGTTCTACCGTGGGGTACGCTTTCCGCGGGCACCCTCGAGAGGGGCCACACGGCATACGCGATCGGGCGACGACCAACGGGGGTGGCGGTGAACAAGCGACCGACGCTCGCCGACGTCGCCGCGCTGGCCGGGATGTCCAAGACGGCCGTCAGCCTCGTGCTCAACGACCGGCCCGGGTCGCGCCTGTCCGCCGACGCCGTCGCGCGCATCCACGAGGCCGCCCGCGAGCTCAACTACCGCCCCAACGCGCAGGCCCGCTCGCTGCGCCTCGGCACGACCGGCACCATCGGCTTCATCTCCGACGACGTCACCGTGACCCGCTTCGCGTCCGCGATGATCCGCGGCCTCGTCGACGTCGCCGACGAGCGCGACCAGGGCGTCCTCATCGCCGAGACCGGCAACCACCCCAAGCAGCTCGCCAAGGCCCTCGAGTTCATGATCGACCGCCAGGTCGACGGCCTCGTCTTCGGCTCGATGGCCGCCCGCCTCCTCGACCTGCCGCCGCTGCCCGAGTCGATGCGCGTCGTCACCGCCAACAGCGCGAGCAACGCCGGCGACGACACCTACGCGTCCGTGCTGCCCGCCGAGCACGAGGCCGGTCGGGCCATGATGCGCCTGCTCCTCGAGCAGGGCCACGGCGAGGGCATCGGCATCATCGGCAGCGCCCCGAGCGCCCCTGCCGACAAACGCTCCTCGGTGACGATCGGCGCGCGCTTCGCCGGCATCGACGAGGCCCTGACCGAGGCCGGCGCGACGCCGGTCGCCGTCGTCGACGTCGGCTCGTGGGAGCCGTGGAACGGCTACGCCGGGACCAAGCAGGTGCTCGAGTCGGGCGCCCCGGTCACCGCGCTGCTCTGCCTCAACGACCGCGTGGCGTTCGGCGCCTACCAGGCGCTGGGCGAGCGCGGGCTCCGCGTGCCCGACGACGTGTCGATCGCCTCCTTCGACGACGACGAGATCGCGTCGTACCTGCGGCCCGCGCTGACGACCGCGAAGCTGCCCTACGAGGAGATGGGCCGCAAGGCGATGGAGCTCGTCCTCGGCCCCGACGAGCCGCGTGGGGAGCACCTCGTCGAGATGCCCGTCCAGGTGCGCGGCTCGATCCGCCCGCTCGACCGCTCGTCATCCTGAGCGCACGCGAACCGGGCGCGGGTCGCCTCGTGGCTCGGCGAGCACTTGAGGCACCGTTTCCGGCCTGGTCCGGGCTACCTCCGGGCTGGCTCCGGGCTGGCCCCGGACCGGCTCCGCGGGTCAGAGCACTGTCAGTGGTCGCGTCTAGAATCTTTACATGGCAGGGGAACCCACGATGCTCGAGCTCCTGAGGAGGCGGCTCACCGACCTCGAGGCGCGACAGCGCGCCACGGGTGGCGCAGCCGAGGGCGGGTTCTGGGAGCGCTTCGCAGGCCGGGTTGCATCCCGGCAGCCCGAGCCCGACGGGCGGCCGAATCGGGTGGGCAGGCGGGCGCACGGAGTGGCACCTGGAGCTCGTCCGCAGCCCCGTGTCGCGGGTCCTTGGACGGGCCTTGCGCCCCTCCAGGCGGACTCGCTCGATCAGCTCGACCTGCGCCACCCGACGTGGCTCGACGCCGCCGGCTACGAGCAGATGGTCGACGACCCGGCGTGGGTCGAGTCGACCTCCGCTCGCGCCGAAGCCTCGGCGAGCATCGACGAGGCCATCGTCGCCGAGGCGAGCGCCGGGCTGGGCCTGACCCGCCATGCCGAGGCTGAGCTGACCGCGGCCGCCGAGCGCGTGGCCCGGCAGCGGCGCACCCACGAAGTCACGCTCGTCACCATCGTCTCCGAGCTCGTGTCACGCGGCATAGAAGCACCGGACGGCCTGTCGCGCACCGACTGGCTGCGCAGCCACGACCCGTCACTGACCGCCGGTCAGGCCAAGGCGTTCGTCACCGTCGGCACCGCGCTGGCCGACGCCCGGTGGGCGAGGTTGCGGCTGCTCGTCGCCACCCAGCAGGTCACGGTCGGCAACGCCGCGCAGATCGTCGACTTCGATGCGCGCACGACCCCGGTCGCCGACCCCGACGACCTCGTGACTGCACTGGCCGACCTCACCGAGCAGGCGCCGCGGCTCCGACCCGAGGAGCTCGCCCGTCTGGTCCGGCACCACTCCGAGCAGGTCCGGCCGCCCCGCGACCAGGACCGGCTCGACCGCGGCCGCCGCGAGGCCCGCGGCCTGTGGTTCACGCAGCCCAACGCCACCGGCATGGTGGGTCTGCGCGGCGTGCTCGACCCTGAGGGCGCAGCCGTGCTCAAGGCCGCGATCGACCCGCTCTCGATCCCCTGCCCCGAGAAGGACGAGCACGGCCGCACGGTCACGCCCGACGACCGCACTCCCGCGCGACGCCGGATGGACGCCCTGCTGACGATGGTGCAGCGCGGGGTCGCCTCGGCCGACGGCGTCCCGACCACCGACAAGGCCAAGGTCGTCGTCCTCATCGACCTCGAGACCCTCGTCGACGACGTCCGCGGCACGGGCACGACGCTCACCGGCGACGTTCTCTCGCCCGGAGTCGTGCGCCGGATGGCCTGCGACGCCGAGATCATCCCCATGGTGCTCGGCCGCGACAGCGAGCCGCTCGACGTGGGGCGCAGCCAGCGCCTCTTCACCCGCGGCCAGCGCCTCGCGCTCATCGCCCGCGACCAGGGCTGCAGCTTCGACGGGTGCACGGTGCCCGCCACCTGGTGCGACGCCCACCACGTCGTGCACTGGCGACACGGAGGCTGCACCTCCGTCGACAACGGGGCCCTGCTCTGCCCGAAGCACCACACGGAGGTCCACGACCGCGACCTCACGGCGACGGTCACCGCCACCGGCGTCACCTGGCACACCTGAGGACCACGCCCCGCACCCCGCCGACCCCGGCGGGGTCGCTGGCGCGTGCTCCACGAGCCCTATCGCTCCCGCGACCCGCCCGCCGGGGCGGAGTTACCGGCGCGTGCCCCACGAGCCTTGTCGCTCAGGCGCTGCCGATGAACCAGGAGGTGCCCGTGCTCACGTACTCCTTGCCGCACCGGGCGCAGGCGCGGTACAGCTGGCCGTCGGTGGTGTGGGTGGTCCTCCACACGTGGTGCGTGTTGGTGCGACACCCGAGCACGCGGTGGGGCGCCGGCTCAGGCTGCGGGCCGCCGTCGGTCAGGGCCGCGTGCATCGACGATGCCGAGGCGGCGACCCCGACTGCGTAACGCCAGGCGGCGACGCGTCCGAGCTCGTGCATCTCGGCGACCAGCTCGTCGTGGTAGCGGTTGCGCTCCTCGGAGGGCAGGCCATTGGTCGCCCGCTCCATGGCCGCCACGGCAAACCGGATCGATCCCCGCTGCTGCTTCCTTCTCATGACAACCCCTCCTTGGGCATCACGGCAAAACCGGACTGCGGTCGACGCGCAGATGTCAGGGCCTGCTGCGCCTGCCTGCCACCGGACTCCGTCAGGCGGTAGTACCTGCGTGCCGGCCGTCCCTCCCTGCTGGGGTCGATGTCCTCCCAGGAGGACTCCAGCCAACCCACGCGCTCGAGGCGCGCCAGGATCGGGTGGACCGTCCCGCTCGGCAAACCCGCGACCTTGCCGATCTGCGAGCCGTACCACTCCGCCCCGAAGTCGCTCATCAGGACGCCGAGGACCAACCGAGTGGCGATGGTCATGCGCGGAGCCATAGTCGTACTCTACCTAGGGGTTGATGAGACGACAAGGCCTCTGCGGCGGCCATACCGACATCGGTCGGCCCGACCGCGTCGGCTCCGCGGTCGAGGTCAGGAGACCGTCGGGCGCTCGAGGCTCGGCGCGTCCGTCCGCGACAGCGTGATCATCGCGAGCTCGACGAGCTCGTGCTTCTCGACCTCGTGACCGAGCGCCGCGAGACGGTCGGCCACCTGGGACTCGGTGTCGTCACCCGTGAGGTCCACGGCCGCGACGAGGAAGACGCGACCCGGCCCGACGAACTCGAGGTGCAGAAAGGTGATCCGCTCGACTTCCGGGCTGTCGTGCAGGGCGTCGAACGCCCGCGCCCACAGCTCCGGCCGCACGGCCTGCCCGACGAGGTAGTCACGGTTGCGGCTGATGAGGAAGATCGCGACGACGCCGAGCAGCAGGCCGACGAGGATCGACCCGAGCGCGTCCCAGACGGCGTTGCCCGTGACCTGGTGCAGGAAGATCCCGAGCCCCGCGATGAGCAGGCCGATGAGCGCCGCGGCGTCCTCGGCGAAGACCGCCCGCAGCGTCGGGTTCGACGTGTTGGCGATGAACTTCAGCGGCCGGAGGCCGAGGGCCCGCGCCTCGGACCGCGTCTGCCGCGTCGCCTGGACGAACGAGACGCTCTCGAGCACGAAGGCGATGGCGAGCACGGCGTAGGCCCAGGTGTACGACGTCTCCGGCTCCTCGTGTCCGAGCACCGAGATGCCGTGCCAGACCGACACGACCGCACCGGCGCCGAAGAGCCCGAAGGCCGCGAACATCGACCACACGTACGCCTCGCGCCCGTAGCCGAAGGGGTGCGTCGTGTCGCGCTTCTGCCCGGCGCGACGCTCCGCGATGAGCAGGAAGATCTCGTTGCCCGCGTCGGCCCACGAGTGGGCGGCCTCGGCGACCATCGACGCCGACCCGGTGATGATCGCGACGACCGACTTCGCCACGGCGATCAGGGCGTTCATCGCCAGCGCGATGATGACGGTGAGCAGACTCTCGCTCTTCTGGCCCTGCTCGCGCTCCGCCGTGTCAGCCATGCTCGTCAGTCTTCCGTTCGGGGGTCACCCGCTCAAGGGGCGCTCAGATGGGCGCTCGAGCGGACTGCCCCGACGGCATACCCGATGGGGGCGTATGCCGTTCGCTGCAGTCCCAGCCAACGGCACCGCCCCGCTCGGCTCAGCTGTGGTGCACGACGTCGAAGCGGGTGCGCGCGTGACCGGCATACCCCGGTCCGGCGGTCTCGTGGGCGACGGTCACCTCGCCCGCAGCCCGCTCGACGACGACGGTCGTCGTCAGGCGCTCTGCGTCCCCCGCATCGTCAACGCCTGCGACGGTCAGCCCGTCGTCCTCGACGAGCACCGACTCCCAGCGGCCGTCGACGACCGGGTCGAAGACGTGCAGCTCGACCGAATCGGGGCGGTAGCCGTCGGTCGACATCGGCGCCTCGGCCCACATCGGGATCGCGGCGCCGGCCCGGGCGAAGAGCGGGATGCGCTCGAACGGCGTCTCGACGGTGATCCGCTGACCGCCGGGGTGCAGCTCGCCGGTGTGCCAGTCGTACCAGTCACCCTCGGGGAGGTAGACAGTGCGCGAGGTCTGCCCCTGCTCCGTCACCGGCGCGACGAGCAGGTCGCGGCCGAAGAGGTATTCGTCGTCGAGGTCGACGACGTTCGGGTCGTACTGGTGGTCGAGGACGAGCGGGCGCTGTACTGGCTCCCCCGTCTCCGTCGCCCGGACGAACGCCGAGTAGATGTACGGCAGGAGCCGGTAGCGCAGCCGGACGGCCTCGCGGGCGAGGTCGTGGATCTCGGGGCCGAACGACCACGGGTACTGGTCGATGTTGTTCGTCTCGGAGTGGTTGCGGCAGAAGGGAGTCAGCACGCCCATCTGCATCCAGCGCAGGAAGAGCTCCGGGTTCGTGTCACCCTGGAAGCCGCCGATGTCGGCGCCGACGAAGGGCTGGCCCGAGAGGCCGAAGCCGCACGCCATCGGCATGCTGACCCATAGGTGGTCCCAACGGGCCTGGTTGTCGCCCATCCAGTTCGCGGCGTAGCGCTGGATGCCGGCGAACCCGGCCCGCGACAGGATGAAGGTCCGCGCCTCCGGTCGGGCGGCACGCAGTCCCTCGATGGTGCCCATGGCCATGAGGAGGGCGTACTGGTTGTGGAAGCGCTCGTGCTTGGCGCGCCCCTTGTCGAAGAGCATCGCCTGCGGGGCGATCCCGCCGGTCGCGGGCTCGTTCATGTCGTTCCAGATGCCCGCCAGGCCCGACTCGACGTGCGTGGCGTTGAGCGCGCCCCACCACGACCGCGCCTCAGGCGTCGCGAAGTCCGGGAAGACGGTGTTGCCCGGCCAGACCTGGCCGACGTAGGTGTCACCGCCCTCGGTGCGGCAGAAGACGTCCTGCTCGAGCCCGTCGTCGTAGACCGCGTAGCCGGGGTCGTGCTTGACCCCCGGGTCGACGATCGAGATGACCCGAAAGCCCTGGTTGGCCAGGCCCTTGAGCATGCCGGCGGGGTCGGGGTAGCGCTCCGAGTCCCACGTGAAGACGCGGTAGCCGTCCATGTAGTCGATGTCGAGCCAGATGGCGTCGCAAGGGAACTCGTCGTCGCGGTAGCGCTTGGCGATGACCTCGACGTCCTTCTGCTTGTAGGCGTGCCAGCGGCAGTGGTGGTAGCCGAGGGCCCAGATCGGAGGCAGCGACGCACGGCCGGTGAGCCACGTGTAGCGCTCGAGGATGCTCGCCATCGACGGGCCGGCGAAGACGTACTCGGTCCACTGGCCGCCGTGGAAGGTGACGCGGTACTCGTCGTCGTGGCTGAACTCGTACTCGCCGCGGTAGCCGTTGTCGACGAACGAGCCGACGGCGGCACCGGTGGCGGCGTCGCGCTGGTAGAAGAAGGGGATCGTCACGTAGTAGGGGTCGAACTCGATGCTCGACATGTCCGCGCGAGGGTCGGCCGGGTCGAGCCCCGCCCGGAACTCCGCGGTCGCGTGCTCGTTGAGGACGTCGGTGTTCCACATCGTGAAGTCGCGGCCACGTCGGTTGTGGCGGCCACCCTTCTCGCCGAGTCCGTAGATCGCGTCGTCGCGCCCGATCCGGCGGCGCGTCGTCCAGGCATCGTTGAGCGTCGCGTAGGTCCAGTAGCGGCCCTCCGAGTCCGGCGTCGACTGGAGGACGACCGACCCGTCGGTGCGGTGCACGTCGACCCGGAACGGGTCGAGCCACAGGGTCACGACGAGGTCGTCGGTGACAAGCCGCCACGCGCCCTCCGCCTGCTCGGCCCGCCACGAGGCGTCACCCTCGCCATCCGGAGCAGCGAGCGGGTCGACGCACACGGCATACGTCGGCTTCTCGTCGAAGACGCCGCCGCGGCTCAGCTGGACGCGCACGACGTCGCGACGCACCGCGTCGATGCGCAGCGCCTCCCCGTGTAGTCGGGCGAGCAGCCCGCGGGGCGTCGCCTCGACGGAGTCGACGCGCTCGAATCGGATGAAGTGGTCGGTCCTCATGCGTCCACCCTGTCAAAGAAGAGGCGACTGCGTGGCGTGCGCCCGGAGTCAGGCGACCTGCACTCAACTGACCTGGGCCGGCCCGATGCGGGGGTGGCGGATCGCCGCGCCGGTCGCGACGGGCGAGCGGCGGGACTCGCGCAGCACTCTCAGGACGAGCGCCGGGTGGACGAGCGAGGTCGGCGGGTCGGCGAGCTGGAGCACCCGGTTGAAGGCTCGCGCGACGGGCACCGAGGCGTGCGAGGCGCGGATGACGCGCTGGAGGTAGCCGTTGACCTCAGCGGTCCCGAGCGGCCGCGGCCCTTCGGTCGCGGGGTGGCCGAAGTCGCCACCGACCGCGATCCGCCACGGAGCCTCGATGATGCGAGCGGCCTTGCGGTGGAAGCGTTTCGGCAGATCGTCCGAACCGACGCCCACCCGCGACGCGACCTCGCCCAGCGCCGCTGCCTGGAGCGCCGATGACGTCATGCCCTGCCCGTAGATCGGGTCGAAGCTGCTCGACGCGTCGCCGAGCATGACGAGCCCAGGGAGCAGGTCGCGGACCTTCTCGTAGTGCCGTCGCTGGCTCGACGGGAAGCGGTAGGTCGACACCTCCGAGAGTCGCTCGCACCGGGCGATGAGCTGGCCGACCACCGGGGTCGGGAGGCTCGCCGCGAACGCCGCGATGCCGTCGTCGTCCGCCGGCGGAGCGTCACCGTGGACGCCGGCGAGCGTCACCTGCCACCGGTCCCCCTCGACAGGCAGCACGGCGCCGGCGCGGAACGAGCCCGGGTTCTCGATGCACACGACGAAGTGGCCCTCGAAGTCGTCCGGCGACCGGCGCATCGTGAAGGACGCGTAGCCGATGTCGATCCCGACATGGGTCACGGGTGGGTCGAGCACGTGCGACGCCGCGAGGTCGTGCGCGAGGCGCGAGCTGCGCCCGGAGCAGTCGACGACGAGGTCAGCCGGCCGTTCCTGCCCGTCCACGACGACACCCGTGACGCGACGTCCGGACCGGACGACGCCCTCGACGGTCACTCCGTCCTCGACGGTGACGCCGGGCAGAGCCGCGACCCGGGCGCGCACGACGTGCTCGAGCAGGGGGCGGGTCTGCGAGATGGCGGGTCGGCCCCAGTCACCGCGGGCACGGTAAGCGCCACCCTGGTGCACCCACGCGCCGGTGCCGTCGACGCGTACGGCTCCGTGGCCCTCGAGCTCGTCCTCGATGCCGGGGAACCAGTCGCGAAGCAGGTCGAGGCCCGCAGACAGGAGCAGGTGCAGGTGCCGGCCCTGCGGCACGCGGCCGCGCGGGCCGACGGCCTGGGGCAGGTGCTCGCGCTCGAGCACGACGACCGACTCGGCGTGGTCGGCGAGCGCCCGCGCCGCGAGCAGCCCTGCCATGCTGCCGCCCACGACGACGACCCGACCCGTGCGACCGGTTGCCATGCGTCACCTCACCTCGCCGACGGACCCGAACAAGGACATATACAAGGACACGACAAGGCTAGAGCCGTGGGGGTTTGATGGGGGCATGACCGAGCACACCGACCTGCCGACCGCCGCCGCCGAGCCGTGCAGCCACGTCGCGGGTGACGCCCTCAGCCCGGCCGACCCGACGCCGGGGATGAGCCGGCAGGTCGCCCTGCACACCGAGTCGATGTGGTCGGGCACCGTCGACACCGAGGCCGGCGCCGTCTCCGGGTGGCACCACCACGGCGACCACGACACGACCCTGTACGTCGTCTCGGGTCGGATGCGGCTTGAGTCCGGTCCGGGCGGCGAGGTCGTCGTCGAGGCCGGCCCCGGCGACTTCCTCCGCGTGCCGGCCGGCGCCGTGCACCGCGAGTCCAACCCGGGCGACGGCACGTCACGGGCCGTCATCGTGCGCTGCGGTTCGGGCACGCCGACGGTCAACGTCGACGGACCAGCGCCGGGTCCAGCGCCCGCCACGGGCCCGACAGCGCCTGACGGCACCGGAGCGACCATGCCTGACCGACGAGAGAGCTGAGCGATGCGCGCGACGATCACGGCCAGCGGCGGGGCCGACCCCGCCGTCGCCTGGGCCCGCTACGAGCACCTCGACCTCTGGTCGACGTGGTCGCCGCAGATTCAGGAGGTCATCGCCGCGACACCGCGCATCTCCCCCGGGCTCAACGGTCTCGTCGTCGGCCCGCTCGGGGTCCGTGTCCCGTTCGAGGTGCTGACCGTCGACGCCGAGGCGATGGAGTGGACCTGGCACGTGCGCCTCGGCCCCGTGCACGCCACCCTCGACCACGTCGTCCGGCCGTCGCCGGGTGGCTGCACGACGGAGCTCGTCATCGACGGGCCGGCCTTCGCCGTCGTCGGCTACCGGCCGGTCGCGGCCCTCGCGCTGCGGCGTCTCGTCCGCCGCGACCTCTAGCCCGCGCGACCTCTAGCCCGCGCGACCTCTATTCCGCGCGACCTCTAGCCCGCGCGACCTCCAGCCCGCGACATTTCTGGCCGCGCGATCTCCGCCCCGCGGGACCCCTAGCCGGCAGGAGGCACGGCGCCGCCGGCCTGCGCCCGGGCCGCCTCGCGGAGCGACGCGGCCTGCGCGTCCGCGGCGCGGCACGCGTCGACGATCTCGCGCAGCGCCCCGTCGACGTCGACGGCGTGCTCGAGCGCGGTGACCTCGCGCTCCGGACCGTGGACGCGTATGCCGTGTGGCACCGCCGAGCCGATGACGAGCGGCAGCGGGTCGGCCTCCGGATGGCGCAGCGACACGTCCTCCCGGTCGAGCCGCCCGACATAGACCGGCTCGACGCCGCGGCCGTTGCGGGTGGGGCGCACGACGACGACGTTCACGTCGTCGGTCGCCGGCGCGATGCTGTCGACCTGCTTGGCGGCGGCGAGGACGACGGCGGCCAGCCCGGCGGCATACACCCCGTTGCGCTCCCAGGCCGTGCGCGCCCGCCACGACGTGCGCCCCGACGGGGCGACCTCGCGGCCCTCCTCGGCGACGATGCCGATGGTCGCGAAGCGCACGAGGACGGTGACGTAGGCGCGTTCCGTCACGGGGTCGGTCCCGGCGTCGAGGCAGGTGACGTCGCTGCCCGACAGGCGCAACGCCTCGTCGACGACGGCCACGACCGCCGCCGGGTCGTGGGACTCGAGGAGCTGCCACGCGCCCGACGCGAGCGCCTCCCGTCGGTCGGCGAGGACCCGGCGCGCGACGTTGCTCGCGTCGACGAAGACGGACGCCCGCTCCGCAGCGAGCGCCTTGAGCTCCGTGCTCTCCGAGCGCGAGAGCCCCTTGGCCGTCGCCCCGGTCGCGGCGAGAACCTGCTGCCGGACGGCTGCCACCTCAGAGGCGGTCAGGGGCGCGAGTGGCGTCACGAGCGGCGGCCGGATCGCGCTGAACGGCTGACGGTGGAAGGAGCACAGGTCGCGGTCGACCGCGAGCGCCTCCTCGCGGTCGGACTCCCGACGGGCCGTGAGGGCCCGGCCCGCGAGCTCGCGGACGGAGAGCACCGCCGAACGTCCGCCGACACGTCGACCCACAGACGTGTCCGTCGGCAGATCGCTCGCCTCGTGCCGGCCGCGCCTGAGCAGACGCAGCCGGCCCTGCCGCCCTCCGCGTCCCCCGCGGTCGGGGCCGCCGGGGGCCGCGCGGCCCGACGAGGCTCCCTGGGTCGGGGCAAGACCGGGCGTGGCCGCCTCGATGGCGGGCGTCATGACCTCGGCGAGCGCCGCGGCCACCGGACCACCGACCCGGAACTGCACGCGCAGCCCGGAGGGGTGCGCGACGAGCCGCAGGATCGGTGAGAGCCGGATGCCCGGCGTCACCCCGGCCTCCTCGGCCTCCTCGGCCTCCTCGGCCTCCTCGGCCTCCTCGGCGTGGACCGTCTCGGCGTCGGCGACGGCCGGCTCCGCCTGCACGAGAAGGTGCCCGGGCGCGGTGGGTGCGGAGCCGTTGAGGACCGACCCGCCGACGGGGGACGAGCCCGCGCCGCCGCTCGCGCCGCCACTCGCGCTGCCGCCCCAGCCGCGCGGTTCGTAGTACTCGCGGCCCGCCTTGGTCGCCGCTCCGGCTGCACCCGTCGAGCTGCCGTATGCCGACACCGCACTCTGGCGCCCCCGCTCGGGAAAGAGCGCGGCGAGCGACACCGTTGACTGGGCGGCGACGGTCGCGAGGGGGAAGGACACCCCGCTCAGGCGGCCGCGCCCGGCACGCCGGGACCCGGCCCGCGGCTGCCGCGCCGTCACCGACCAGAAGGTCCAGTCGGCCGGCGGCTCGGGCCACTCCGGGTCGGGCAGCCACTCGTCAGGCGGCAGCCACGTCGCGGGCGGCGTCGGCCACCCCGGCGGCGGGTTGAAACACACGGTCACAGCACGGCCCCCCTCGGCCACCCCTCGTGGCCCTCCCCGCCGGGCATCATCGCGCATCGACGGGCCCGCGGTGGAGGGATGGTCCAGAAGTCCGCGCACCCGTCGTCGCAGCGTAGCGCCGGAGCCCCCGCCGTGGTCGGCTCGCGCAGCCCCCGTCTTCCGCCCCAGTCCACCACCCCCCAACCGTCGAGAGGCCAGAGTTCGCGGGTCCTCACCTGTCGAGAGGCCAGAGTTCGCGGGTCAGGCGTGCCCGGTCTCGAGCAGACCGTCGAGCGCCTCGTTGCCGAGCGCGTCGACGCACACCCGCACGATCTCCATGACGTCGGCGTCGGGGGCCACGGCCATGAGGTCGTGCGCCGGCCCGTCGAACTGCATCGGTCGCTCCGCCGACCCGAGCAGCAGCGGCAGCGGGTCCGCGAGCGCCGGGCGCAGGGTGACCGCCTCCCGGCTCAAGCTGCCGACGTAGATCGGCTCGAGCCCCTCGCCCGTCTCGGTCGGTCGCACGATGACGAGGTGGATGTCGTCGGCCGCGACGGCGATGCTGATCGCCCGCCGTGCAGCGGCGAGGGCAAACGAGGCCAGCCCGCCGAGGTAGAGCGCGTTGCGCTCGGAGCGGGTGCGGCGCCGCAGCATCCGACGTCCGCTCGACGAGACGCCGGGGCCGCGCTCGGCGACGATGTCGAGCGAGGGGTAGCGGGCCACGATCGTGACGTAGCCGCGCGAGGTCTCGGCGTCCCACCCGGCGTCGACGCACGTGCAGCCGCACGTCGCTGCGGCGAAAGCTGCGTCGAGCTCGGCGATGACGGCGCAGCGCTCGTGCCCGGCGAGGTCGTTCCACTGGTCGTCGAGCGCGGCGGCGCGGTGCTGGGCGACGACGGCGTGCGCGACGTCGAGGGTGCGGCTGAAGCCGTCCGCCTCGGTCTCGGCGATCGCCTTGGCCTTGGAGCGGGCGGCGCGCTTGAAGACCGACACCTGGGGCAGCGCAGCGTTGAAGGCCTTGCGCTCGAGCAGGCTTCGCTCCTTGGCCGACAGCGCCGCCGTCTCGGGCGGCTCGGGCCGACGACGCGGTGGGTGGTTCTCGTGGTGCAGGCCCACGAGCGCCTCCTCGATCGAGCGCAGCGCGTTGAGGTCGCCGGACTCCTGGGCCTGCCGCGACCGCACCTCGAGCTCGGCGAGGCTCAGCGTCTCGTCGGAGCCGCGATCGGACACGGCCGAGACGTCGGTGCGGGCGCCGACGCCGGTGCCGACGCGCGTACCGGCCGTGTCGTCGAGCAGGGCGCGGAGTCCGGACGTCGAGGAACTGAGCCGCACCTCCGGTGCGACCCTGAGCAGCAGGTCCACCTCAGATGTCCAGCCGGCCTGCAGAGGTCAGCAGGCCGTCGAGCTCCCACGAGCTCTCGGCCACGGCGCGGGTCGCGACCGGCTCGACCGTCTGGCCGGGCGAGGTCGCCACCTCGAGGGCGTCGGACGAGGCGCGGGCGCGCAGCCCGGCGAGCCAGCTCCCGCGGTCGGTGCCATAGACGCCGGAGGTGGCGGCGGTCGTGCGCGGCGGCGAGCCGAAGCGCGGCGTGCCGGCCTCGCCCATGGTGCCGGCGGCGCGCTGCTCGACGACCCAGAAGGTCCAGCCGCGCGGCGGCGTCGGCCAGCTGGGGTCCGGCATCCAGTCGTCACCCGGAGCCCACGACGACGACGGAACCGGCCATCCCGGAGGAGCATTGAAGCGCACCGACATGTCTACCCCTTTGACCAGAGCCTCGACGGGGTCGACCCTGACCTCGACCCCACAAACGCACGGTACGACCCAAAGAGGGTCAAAGTCTCCGAAATGGACAAAAAGGCGCGCGCGTCTACCCGACCGCTCTCAGGGACCGCTCGGGGACGGCTCGGGGTCGACCCCGATGGGCAGCGTCACCACCGACCGCCACGCTGGAGGCATGACGACGAGCACGCTCTCCCCGGCCCGCGCCGCCGGCTCCCCGAGAGCCCACATCGCACCGGCCGCGTATGCCGTCACGCCACCGAGGACGCACCGCACCCCTCCCTCGTCCGCCACCTCCACCACCCCCGTGACCGCGCCGGCACCCGAGAGGCTGCCCACGCGTACGACCACCCTCCCGGGCTCGCGGGAGGCGACGGACCGCGTGCCGCTCCTGGCGCTGCTCGCACCGCTCCTGCTCTTCACCCACGGCATCGTCGACTGGGTCGACGGGATCGACTCCCTCGACGGGCTCCGCGGTCTCGGTGGGCTCGGCGGGGTCGCCGCCGCCCGCGACCAGGGCGCCCTGTCGGTGGCCGCGGGCGTGCTCCTCGTCCTGTCGGTGTCGAGCTTCGCGTGGCTGACCGTGGGCCTCGGCGCCCGGCTGCGCCATTTCCCGCTCGCGGTGCCGACGGCGCTGCTCGCGGCGTTCGGGGCCGGCGCGACGGCCGCCGTCTGGATCGGTCAGGTCACGGGTCTCATCGGCCACGAGGCGCCGGCCGCGCTCTCCTCGGGCGGCGGCGTCCTGACGGCCGTGGCCCTCGCGATGGTGCTCGTGGCCCTCACCGTCGAGGGGCGCCTGCCCGTCGGCTCTCTCGCCCTCGCGGCCGTCTCGGTCGGGATCATGCTGCTGCCCTGGGGCCTGGGCCCGCTCGCCTCGCTCGTGCTCCTCATCGCCCTCGCCCCGCTCACCCGGCCGGTCGAGGCGGACTGATGGCCTGACCCGACCGGGGCCTCCCGGTGCGAGCGTCAGCCGGGGAGTCAGGAGCCCGTGACGTCTCTCGACGAGCGGACTCACCGAAAGCCGCCAATGATGTGGGGACGCGCCCGACCCAGGGCGCTGCCTTTTGTTCCTCACACCACAGGAGCTCACACATGCGTCATCCCAGCCTGACCAGACGCGGCATCGTTGCCGTCGCGTCGCTCGCCCTCGCCTCCACCGCCGCGATCGGTGGCGTCGCCGTCGCCTCGACCGACGCGACCACCGCCGAGCCGGTCTCGACGCCGGTCACCATCAACACCCCCGACGGCCAGCTCATGAGCTACGTCGTCAACGCGCGCATCGCCAACCCCGGCCAGACGCGTCTCGTCGAGACCGCGGTCAGGGCCGCGGGCGGCGTCGTCGTCCAGTCGTGGCCGCAGATCGGCGTCGTCATCGCGCACTCCAAGGTCTCGACCTTCCGCGCCGACGTCGTCGCGCAGGGTGGCAACGCCGTCGACTCCGTCGGCGCGACCCGCACCGTCGCCGTCTCCGAGGGCACGCCCGAGGTCGCGGGGGCGTCCTGGGGCCGCGGCGCGTCCGGCTACAAGCAGGGCGCGACGAAGGCCGACAACGGCGACCTCGAGTCCGACGCGTCGCCGGCAGCCGCCGGCGACCCGCGCGAGGCCGACCAGTGGGACCTGCGGATGATCAAGGCCGACCAGGCCCACGCCATCACCGACGGCTCCCGCAACGTGCTCGTCGGCGTCCTCGACAGCGGCATCGACCCCGACCACCCCGACCTCGCCGCCAACATCGACGTCGCCGACTCGGTCAGCTGCACCGACGCCGGTCGGCCCGACCTCTCGGCCACCGGCTGGTACCCGACGACGAGCGACCACGGCACCCACGTGGCCGGCACGATCGCCGCGGCCCGCAACGGCGTCGGCATCGTCGGCGTCGCCCCGAACGTGCGGATGGCCGCGGTCAAGGTCGTCAACGACGCAGGCTTCATCTACCCGGAGTACGCCGTGTGCGGCTTCATCTGGGCCGGACTCAAGCACATGGACGTGACGAACAACAGCTACTACGTCGACCCGTTCGAGTTCTACTGCGAGGACCAGCCCGACCAGTTCGCCGCCAAGGAGGCCGTCCGTCGCGCGGTGACGTGGTCGACGAAGCAGGGTGTCGTGCACGCGGCCGCGGCCGGCAACTCGGCACACGACTTGTCGGACAAGTCCTCGTTCCGCGACACGACGAGCCCCGACGACCAGCCGAAGGCAGGTCAGGTCGACCGCACGCTCAACAGCGGCTGTGAGGACATCCCGACCGAGCTCGACGGCGTCGTGACCGTGTCGTCGATGCAGAGCGTGCCCACGGGCAGCCAGACGAGCCGCCTGTCGAGCTTCAGCAACCGCGGCCTCGGCAAGATCGACGTCGCGGCACCCGGCTCGACGATCCTCTCGACGATCGTCACGAACAACGGCTACGGCACGAAGAGCGGCACCTCCATGGCCTCCCCGCACGTCGCCGGTGTGCTCGCGCTCATGAAGTCGGTCCACCCGACGTGGACGCCCGCGCAGATGATCGACAAGCTGCGCGAGCAGGCCGACGACAAGGCGTGCGGCGCCGCGACCGGTGGCCCGGTCTGCGTCGGCCCGGTCGAGGACAACAGCTTCTTCGGTGAGGGCGTCGTCGACGCCCTCGACGCCGTCAGCTGACCGACCCCGCACCCGCGGATCACACTCGAGTGGCCCCGTCGTCCCGTGACGACGGGGCCACTCGAGTGTGAGGGTGGGCGTCTGGGTGGGACGACGGGGCCACTCGAGTGAGCGCACAGTCCCACTCGAGTGAGCGCGCGGTCCCAGTGGCCCCGCGACGGCTGGGGCGGCGCGCTCACTCGAGTGTTACGGAGCGCTCACTCGACGGGGTGGTGGCGGAGGGAGCGGACGGTGCGGTTGAGGAGGACCAGCGCTACGAGCTGGCTCACGGCCACGACGGCGACCAGCGACGGGAGCGACCGGTCGTAGAGCCAGCCGGCCACGAGCCCGCCGACGATCGCGAACGCCCCCTGCACCCCCGCGAAGACGCCGTATGCCGTCGCGCGCCGCGGTGCCTCCACGACCTCCGCGACGAGCGCCTTCACCGTCGAGTCCTGCACGCCGTAGGCCAGGCCCCAGACGGCGACCCCGACGAGGGAGAGCACGACCGAGCCCGACAGCGCGAGCGGGGGGACGAGCGCGACGAGCACCGGCACGGCATACAGCACGGCGCCGCCGCGGCGGTCGTAGACGAGGCCCACCCCGAGGGCTGCGAGCGCCTCGACTCCCATCGCGCCGGCATAGACGACCGGGACCGTGGCGACGGGGACGAGCCCCTCCACGGTGAGGTGGTAGCCGATGATCCCGAAGGTGACGAGGCCACCGGTCATGAGACCGGCGGCGAGCGCATAGCCGAAGAACTCGCGCGGCAGACCCGACCCGACGGCATCGGCGACCCACCCCCGCAGCCCACCACGAACCGCGCCACCACCCGGGACCGACTGCGTTGCAAGGCTGTTCGGCGCGGTCGTGGTCTCGACGTCGTAGACCGACGGATCGGGCACGCGGGAGCGGATGACGGCGAGGAGCAGCATCGCCGCCGTGCCGGGGATCGCGAGGACGGCCATGCTCGGCCAGATCGAGCCGGTGGCCGCGATGACGCCGGCGACGACGAGCGGTCCGGCGAAGGCCCCCACCTGGTCGAGCGCCTTGTGGACGCCGAAGCCGCGGCCACGTCCCACCGCCGACGCGACGTGCGCGAGCAGCGCCGACTTCGACGGGCTGCGCACGGCCTTGCCGGAGCGCTCGAGGAGGATGAGGACGGCCGCGAGCGCGAGGCCCGCCCCGCCGACGAAGGGCGTCACGGCGAGCAACGGCACGCAGACGGCGGTGAGGCCGTAGCCGAGGATCGTCAGCCCCCAGTAGCGCCCGGTCCGGTCGGCGAGCGGCCCGAAGACGAGACGCAGCACGAGCGCCATCGCCTCCCCCGCACCGGTGACGAGCCCGACGACGAGGGCCGTCGCGCCGAGCGAGGCGAGGAGCGGGCCGTACATCGAGCGCGCGCCCTCGTAGACCATGTCCGCGGCCAGGCTGACGAAGCCGAACCACCACACGACCCGCCACGCCGACCACCGGCCCCGGCCGGGTCCGAGATCGGCCGCGGTGGCGGGAACGCCGCCGGGAGTGGTGGCAGCCGGGTCGGTCATGCGGGGCAACCTAGCAACCGGACCTGCAACCAGAGCGCCCTCCGGGCCTAGCCTGAACGGGTGAGCAACCCGGACCGCCACCCCGCCGAGGTCGTCTGCGGCGACGACCCGACCCCCTCGACCGCCATCGTCCTGCCCTACCGCGAGGTGCCGCTCGGCGGCCCGCGAGCGATGCCAGTCCGTCGCAGCCTCCCGCAGCGCGAGCGATCGCTCATCGGGGCGTGGTGCTTCGTCGACCACTACGGCCCCGACGACGTCTCGCAGACCGGCGGCATGGTCGTGCCCGGCCACCCGCACACCGGCCTGCAGACGGTGTCGTGGCTCTTCACCGGCGAGGTCGAGCACCGCGACACCACCGGCGCGCACGCCTTCGTCCGACCCGGCGAGCTCAACATCATGACCGCAGGCTCGGGCATCGCGCACTCGGAGTACTCCACCCCCGAGACGACGGTGCTCCACGGCGCACAGCTGTGGGTCGCGCTCCCGGAGTCCGACCGCAGCACGCAGCCGGGCTTCGAGCACTACGCGCCGCCGGTCACGGAGGTCGACGGCGCGCGGGTCCTCGTCTTCCTCGGCACCCTCCTCGGCCAGACCTCACCGGTCACGATGTTCTCCGACCTCGTCGGCGCCGAGGTGACGCTCGCCGCTGGCACCTCTCTCGACATCGACGTCGACCCCGAGCACGAACACGGACTGCTCTGCGACACAGGCATGCTCACGGTCGGCGACGTCACCGCCAAGCCCGGCGAGATCGCCTTCATGGGCACCGGCACCAGCCGCATCACCGTCGAGGCCGGCCCCGACGGGCCCGCGCGCCTCCTCGTCCTCGGCGGCGCACCCTTCGGCGAGCAGATCGTCATGTGGTGGAACTTCATCGGCCGCAGCCACGACGACGTCGTCGGCTTCCGCGAGGACTGGCAGCGCGAGCGGTCGCCGCGCGAGGAGGGGTCGTATGCCGCCGCGGCACCCGGCGCGCGCTACGGCACCTTCCCCGACGCCTGGGACCACACCCTCCCCGCCCCCGGCCTGCCCAACCTGCGCCTGCGCTCCCGCGGCTGAGCGCGAGTGAACGTCAGCTTTGACGTCAAGGCATTGACGTCCAGCCTTTGACGTCCAGGCTTCGACGTCCAGGGTTTGGGGTCGGGCCACCGGCAGGACAAGGATGGGCCCATGCGCGCGACGACGATCCATGCCCCCGGTGACATCCGCCTGACCGACGTCCCCGACCCGACGATCGAGGCGCCGACCGACGCCATCGTCCGGGTCGTGGCCGGGTGCATCTGCGGCTCGGACCTCTGGCCCTACCGCGGCGCCAACCCGATCACGGCCGGCTCCACGATCGGCCACGAGGCCGTCGGCATCGTCGAGGAGATCGGCGCCGACGTCCGGCAGATCAGGAAGGGCGACTTCGTCGTCATCCCCTTCGTCCACTGCGACAACACGTGCCCGCACTGCCTCGCCGGCATGACGTCGGTGTGCGACCACCAGGGCTGGACCGAGAGCGGCCAGGCAGAGCTCGTCCGCGTCAACCAGGCGGACGGCAGCCTCGTCGCCACCGATGGGATGCCCGACGACGCGATGCTCCCCTCGCTGCTCACGCTCTCCGACGTCATGGCCACCGGCTGGCACGCCGCCGTGTCCTCGCGCGTGCAGCCCGGCGGCACCGCCGTCGTCATCGGTGACGGGGCCGTCGGCCTCTGCGGCGTCATCGCCGCCAAGGAGCTCGGCGCCGAGCGCATCGTCGCGATGTCGCGCCACGAGCCGCGCCAGGCGCTGGCCCGCGAGTTCGGCGCCACCCACGTCATCGCCGAGCGCGACGACGCCGGTGTCGAGGCCGTCATGGAGCTGACCGGCGGCATCGGCGCAGACTCGGTGCTCGAGTGCGTCGGCACCGACCAGTCGATGAAGACGGCCTTCCGCATCGGCCGCCCCGGCTCGACCGTCGGCTTCGTCGGCGCCCCGCACGGCGTCGAGCTGCCCGTCCGGCAGATGTTCGTCCGCAACGTCGGTCTCGCCGGTGGCATGGCTCCCGTGCGCACCTACCTGCCCGACCTGCTGGGGCGCATCCTCGACGGCCGCATCGACCCGGGCCGGGTCTTCGACCTGACGCTCCCCCTCGACGAGGTCGCCGAGGGCTACCGCGCCATGGACGAGCGGCGTGCGATCAAGGTCCTGCTGCGCCCCTGAACCAGCCTCACCAGCCCTGGACGGTGGCCGACCGGCGACACCGAACGGGTATGCCGTGAGGGCACCAAGCCGTTGACGCTCGCGCTCCGAAGACCGCACGTGACCCGCGAACCCGAGCACACGGCATACCCAGCTGCGGACCAGGAGCGAGACGTGACGCACGCCCGGCTCATCGACACCGCGGCCCCGAGCGCGCCCCGCGGCATCGTCCTCGTGCTCCACGGCGGCGCGGCGCGGCGCACACCGATGCGCGTCAGCCCGACCCAGCTGTCGGTGCTGCGGATGGTGCCGATCGCGGGCCGCATCGCGCGCGCCGCGAAGGGCGAGCTCGCCGTGCTGCGCCTGCTCAACTCGACTCGCGGCTGGGACGCCCACCACACCCCGGTCGACGACGTGCGCTGGGCCCTGGGGGAGGTCGCCGATCGCTTTGGTCCCGACCTGCCCGTCTGCCTCGTCGGTCACTCGCTCGGCGGTCGCGCCGCGCTGCTCGCGGCCGGCGAAGACCCCGTCGTCAGCGCCGTCGCACTCAACCCGTGGATCTACCCGACCGAGGGGCACCTCGACCTGACCGGGCGACGCGTCCTCGTCGTCCACGGAGACGACGACCGCATCGCCCGACCGACGAGCTCCGCGGCGGTGGCCCGCGACCTCGCCCGCACCGCCGAGGTCGGCTACGTCACCGTCGAGGGGGGCAAGCACGCGATGCTCCGGCGCCACGGCGTCTTCGACGGCCTGGCCGCCGACTTCGCGGTCGCGACCCTTCTCGGCCGCCGACCCGAGGGCGTCGTCGGCCGGGTCCTCGCCGGTGAGGCCTGGGTCGACGTCTGAGCCGAGGTCTGACCCGACGTCGGCTCGAACGCCAGGGCCTTCGAAGGTCAGGCCTTCGAACGCCAGGGCCTTCGAACGCCAGGGCCTTCGAACGTCAGGGCCCCAGACACCCTGGATTCGGCGTCAGCACGTCTTGCGGCGAGATCGTCGGTCCGATTCAGCTTTTGTAGTTTTGTGACCGTTTGGTCACTAAACATGTACTTACTTTGCAGTCGTCCGTTTCGCCCAATACAGTCGAGTCACCCCCTCCAACGACCGGTCCGGAACTGAAGTGAGGACCAGGATTGGCCCCGAGATTTGCGTCAGTCGATGACTACATCGCCTCCTACCCCGAGGAGACGCGAACTCAGCTTGCGGGGGTCCGCCGCACGATCCGCGAGGTAGCCCCTCACGCGGGCGAGAAGATCAGCTACGGCATGGCGACCTTCACCGTCGACGGCAAGCCCCTCATCTACTACGCCGGCTGGAAGAACCACGTCGGCCTCTACCCCGTCCCGACGGGTGACGCGCAGTTCGAGGAGGCGATCAGCCCCTACCGGCGCGCCAAGGACACCGTGCGTTTCCCGATCAGCCGACCGGTCCCGCTCGAGCTCGTCTCCGAGATCACCGAGCTCTGCCTCAAGCGCCGCGCGGCCGTCTCCGAGGGCCACGACGCCTGACACGCTGCCCGCCGCGGATCAGCCGGGGCCGGGTGCCTCGATGACCGCGAGGACGTTGCGGGCCGGGTCGGTGAACCACGCGATGAGCGGTCCTCCCTTGCGGAAGACCCCCTTGGCATCGGTCTCCATCGGCGTCCCCGCATACGTCTCGAAGACGACGCCCTTCGCGCTCAGCTCGTCGACCGCGGCCTCGATGTCGTCGACCGGGAAGTTGAGGATCGTGAACGACGCCGGCTCGTGGTTCGGCTTCGGGTAGACGAGCGTGGGACGCTCGCCACCCTCGCCGGCGAGGTGGAGCGTCAGCATGCCGTTCTCCTCGGTGACGCGCAGGCCGAGGGTGTCGGCGTAGAACGCCCGGGCGGCGGCGACGTCGTCGACGGAGAAGCCGCTGAAGGCGTGGGAGTCCTGGAGCACGGTGTGTCCTTCCGTGAGGGGGTTAGTGGTCGGGCGGCGCGCGCCCGGTCCCTCCAGTGAAGACCCGTGGGGCGCGCCACGGCGCGCCTCCATCGAAGAAATTTCGGTGGAACCCCAATCCAGTGGTCCTGCCTGCGGCGAACCCCCGCCCGGAGACGGTCGACGACGACCCCCCGTCTGAAGCAGAGCAGGATGGACGGTTTGTCTCCTCGTCAAGGAGGAACACAGATGCGCACCACCACCACTCGGATCGCCGGCGCCAGCCTCGCTGCTGCCGCCGCCATGGCCCTCAGCGTCGGCCCGGCCTTCGCCGCGGACGCCTGGGTCAGCGCCAACCTCAAGCCCGTCGCCGGCAACGGTGTCGACGGCAGCGGTACCGCCATGGTCGAGGTCACGGGCAACACGATCACCGTGACGATGGCCGCCAACGGCCTGCTCCCCGACAACCCGCACGCCGCGCACATCCACTTCGGCGCCGAGGCCCGCCACGAGTGCCCGGTCCTGTCCGACGACAAGAACGGCGACGGTCACCTCAACACGACCGAGGGCGGACCGGCCTACGGCGACATCGTCGTGTCGCTGACCAAGACCGGTGACACGAGCCCGAAGTCGGGCCTCGCGATCGACCGCTTCAGCACGGCGCCCGGCGGCAAGATCGCCTACCAGCGCGGCAGCATCAAGGTCTCGAGCGGCGTCGCGAAGGTGATCTCGGCCGGCCAGTCCGTCGTCGTCATCCACGGTGTCGACTACAACAAGGATGGCAAGTACTCCGGTGCCACGAAGAGCGACCTCATGCCGTCGCTCCCGACCGAGGCCACCGACCCGGCCCTGTGTGGCGCGCTGCGCGTCGCCCCGGCCGGCGGCATGCACACCGGCGGCGGCCAGGCCGCTGACGGCCTCAAGAGCGGTGGCCAGAACGAGGCCCTCATGCTCGTCGGTGCTGGCTCCCTGCTCGCCGCGGCCGGGACCGGCGCCTTCGCCGCCCGTCGCGCTCGGTCGCGCGCCTGAGCGACCGACACCGAGCGGCCGACACCGAGCGGCCGACACTGAGCGGCCGAGTTCGAGCGGCCGACACCGACACGACCGACACCGACACGACCGACCGGGAGTGACCCGACCATGAGCGCACCGACCGGCTCCACGCCCGAGCCGACGTCGCCCACCTGCGACCGCAGCACCCGCCGCATCAGCGCGGGCGTGACGGCGGCGCTGGCGGTCATGGCCGTGCTCGTCGTCATCGGGATCGTCGCGCTCGTGGTCGGCCTCAGAGGGAGCCCGGGGACCCCCGGCCCGCCGCAGCCCGCGGCGGGCGGGGTCGCCACGGCCAGCGCCCCCGCGACGCCCGGCCCGTCCTCGTCCAGCCCGTCGGCGTCCCCCGGTCAGGGTGGGACACCGGCGGCGGGCAGGACGGCCGGCGCCGCGCCGGGCACCGTCGGCATTGGTGACTTCCTCGAGGCGTCCGAGCCGACGTCGATCGAGATCCCGTCGATCGGGGTGCGCTCCTCGCACTTCGTCCGGCTCGGCATCCAGGCCGATGGCACGATCTCCGTGCCGGGCACGGCCCAAGAGGTCGGGATCTACGACGCCGGCCCCACGCCCGGCCAGCTCGGCCCGTCGGTCCTCGCCGCACACGTCGACACCCCCTCGGGCGTCCCGGGCATCTTCTACGAGCTGGGCAAGGTCAGGGCCGGGGACGTCGTCAAGGTGTCGCGCCGGGACGGGTCGCACCTGACCTTCACCGTCGACAAGGTCGCGGCCTACAAGAAGTCCCAGTTCCCGACCGAGCTCGTCTACAAGGGCGACTTCACCCAGGCCGAGATCCGCCTCGTGACGTGTGGCGGGCCGACCGACAGCCGCAACGAGTACCGCGACAACGTCGTGGTTTTCGGTCACCTCTCGCGCGCCGCCTGACGACCGCTCCGGGACCGCGCCCGGCCCGACCCGCACTCGAGCCTCGCTCGAGGCACACTCGAGTCACACCAGCCCGGCGTATGCCGCGGGGTCCCCACCGAGGGACCCCGCGGCATACCCGTGGGGGGCTTGTCGAGGACCCCCTCCGGATGTGATCCACGTCTCACCCAGCTGAAGGTAAAGCGTTGGTATAGACGGGCACTTCGGACATTCAGGGGCGATCGGCGCGCGTCGTCGTTACCGTGGCGTGACATTTGCCAGTCGCCTCGTCTAGTCTTCCGGGAGTTCGGCCACCTGGCCGGGCTCTCGTGAGGTGGACCGCCTAGTCCTGTCACCGCCTGACGAGAGAGATCGAACCTTGTGACAGGAGCGGAGGAACCACACGTTTCTCCGGACGTCCTACGCAACGACTTCGGACGTCCTTGGGGTGAAGACCCACCCGCCACGCGAGCTTCGCGGGGCGGGGGTGGCCCGGGCACCTTTCCGCCCGAACCCGACAGCTAACTTCGTAGGCGCGGAGAGGTAACACGCGTGAACACTGAGAACATCCGCGGTCGCCATCGTGCGCCAGGCCGCCACAACCCCCTCAACGAACTCAAGCTCCTCGCCCGTGAGTCGGCTCAGCCGGCCATGAAGGCGGGCGCCGTCGTCGCCGCCACCGGTGGCCTGGTCGCCACCTTCGCCAACCCGGCGAGCGCCGACACCCTGTCGCCCAACTCGGGCGACGTCGCGGCTGCTGCCGGTGTCGACGCCGCGGCTCCCGCCGCTGTCGGTCCGGCCACGGCTGCCACCCCGGCCGCGTCGACCGCGCTGTCGAAGATCGGCTTCGCCCCGGCCGCGCAGAAGGCCGTCGCCCACCGCGTCGCGCCGGCCAAGCCGCAGGTCATCGAGGACGTCCAGGTCAAGTCCGAGCGCGCTGCCGCCAAGGCCGCAGCCCAGGCCGCCGCCCAGCGCAAGACCGCCTCCCAGCGCGCCTCCCGCGACCTGACCCGCGCCACGCTGACGACGAGCACGTCGTCGGCGAAGGCGAGCGTCAACTCCACGACACCGAGCGCCTCGTCCGGCGTGCGCGCCTCCTCCAACTGGGCCACCGCGGGCCAGTGCACCTGGGGCGCCCTCAACAAGTGGTACCAGTCCGAGGGCTACTACCCCGGCGGCTGGACCGGCAACGCCATGGCGTGGGCCTCGGGCGCAGCATCCGCGGGCTACACCGTGACGGGCACGCCGCGCACGCGGTCGATCCTCGTCATGCAGCCCGGCGTCCACGGCTCCTCGAGCGTCGGCCACGTCGCCTGGGTGACCGCGGTCAACGGCAACGAGGTGACGATCATCGAGATGAACGCCCTCGCCGGTGCGTACAACTACAACACGCGCACGCTGACCGACGGTCCCGGCATGAAGTACATCTACGCGCCGTGACCCACCGGGTCGTCATCTCGACGACCTCCGCGACGACCACCGCGGAGTTCTCCACGAGCTGAGCGCGTACGAAGGGGAGGATGCCTGCGCATCCTCCCCTTCGGCATACCCACCCGAACCCTCCGGCCCGCGTGGGATCCCCCACACGCGCAACCCTGGACACACGGGAATGATCGACCGCCTGCCCTCCTTGTCGCCTAGGTAGTTGAAGGCTCCACCGATAGACGGTGGGGGCCGCCAACCACCACCGACAGTCCCCTAGACGTGAGGAGCAGGCCTGTGTCCACGGCCTTCGAGAGCATCCGCATCGGCCGCTGGGACCTTCCCCAGCGCTTCGTCATGGCCCCGCTGACCCGCAACCGCGCGGGCGAGGGCCAGGCACCGACCGAGCTCAACGCCGAGTACTACGGCCAGCGCGCGAGCGCCGGCCTCATCATCACCGAGGGCACCCAGCCGAGCGCCGTCGGGCAGGGCTACCTCGACACCCCCGGCATGCACTCCGACGAGCAGGTCGCCGGCTGGCGCCTCGTCGCCGATGCCGTGCACGAGGGCGACGGCCGCGTGGTCGTCCAGCTCATGCACGCCGGCCGCATCGCCCACCCCGACAACAAGGGCGGCCTCGAGAGCGTGGCGCCGAGCGCCATCGCCGCGCCCGGCGAGATCGTGACCCCGAAGGGCCAGCAGGCGTATGCCGTCCCGCGGGCCCTGGAGACCGACGAGATCCCCGCGCTCGTGGCGGAGTTCGTCCACGCAGCGCGTCAGGCCGTCGCGGCCGGGCTCGACGGCGTCGAGGTGCACGCCGCGAACGGCTACCTGCCGCACCAGTTCCTCGCGCCGTCGAGCAACGAGCGCACCGACTCCTACGGCGGGTCGCCCGAGAACCGCGCCCGCCTGACCGTCGAGATCACGAAGGCCGTGGCCGAGGCGATCGGCGCCGACCGCGTCGGCATCCGCATCTCGCCCGCGCACAACATCCAGGGCGTCCTCGAGGAGGACGAGGCCGAGACGGCCGCGACCTACGAGTCGCTCGTGGAGGGCATCGCCCCGCTCGGGCTCGCCTACCTCAGCATCCTCGGCGACCCGGAGTCCGACCTCGTCCGCGATCTGCGCAAGCGTTTCGACGGCCCGGTCATCCTCAACACCGGCTTCGGCAAGGTCACCGAGCTGGCCGACGTCGAGGACATCCTCGAGCGCGACCTCGGTGACCTCGTCGCCGTGGGGCGCGAGTTCCTCGCCAACCCGGACCTCGTCCGTCGCTGGCGCGAGGGCGCCCCGCTCAACGAGCCGAACTCCGCCACCTTCTACGGCGGCGGCGCCGAGGGCTACACGGACTACCCCGCCCTCCCCTGACACCCCACCGTCGAGTGAGCGCCCGGTAACAGTCGAGTGAGCGCCCCGTCACAGACCACCTGTGGCGGGGCGCTCACTCGACTGGGACGAAGCGCTCACTCGACTGGACCAGGTCGGATGGGCATCGGCGTAGGCCGGTCAGGTGGGCGCCGGCGCTGGCCCGTCAGGTGGGCTCGGGCGGGTTCTCGCCGGCACCCCCGGACGGGAGCGGGTCGCCGAGGGGTCGCTGGACCCACGCGACGTCGTGCGAGGCGCCGAACTTCCAGCCGATGTCGCGGTAGGTGCCGACCGGCTCGAAGCCCATCGCCGCGTGCAGCCGCCCGCTCGCCTCGTTGGGCTGGGTCATCCCGGCCGCCGCCATCCGGTAGCCGCGGGCCGTGAGCCGCTCGAGCAGCGCCTCGTAGAGCCGCCGCCCACCGCCACGACCCCGCCGATCGCCCGCGAGGTAGACCGACACCTCGCACGACCACCGGTACGCCGCCCGCTCCTTGAACGGTCCGGCATACGCGTAGCCGACGACCTCGCCCGCGTCCTCGAGCACGAGGAAGGCGTGCTGCGTCTGCGCCTTGGCGATCCGGCGCTCCATCTCGGCGACGTCCGGCGGCTCCGTCTCGAAGGTGACCGTCGTGCCGGTGACGTAGTGGGCGTAGATCGCAGCGCACGCGGCGGCGTCGCCGGGCGTGGCATCACGCACCGCCGGCGCATCGGTCGCATCGGTCGCATCGGTCGTACCGGTCGTACCGGTCGCCGCGATCCGGTCGAGAACGTCGGGCACGTCGGGCACGTCGGGAACGTCGGACATGCGCAGATGCTAGGCCGAGCCCTCGGCACCGGGCCTGCCCGGTGGGTCGTCCTCCGGCTCCTCCGGCTCGCCCTCGGGAGGCGGCTGCTGCGTCCTCGACGAGTCCAACGCCTCGAAGAGGGTGCGAGGGGCGCGGGCCCCGCCCGGCACCCCGCCGGCGCCGACAGCGGCCGAGGCGCGCGGCATACCCGCCGCGAAGCGAGCGACGATGAGCGCGACGAAGGTGACGAGGTAGACCTGGCCGATGACGGCCTCACTCGCCGCGGCCATCCGGCCGAGATCCGTCACTGCTGCGACGTCACCGAAGCCGACCGTCGAGATCGTCACGAGGCTGAAGTACATGTACGTCGTCGTCGGCACGTCCTCACCGAAGAAGGGGGTCGAGGTGAACGCGTCGAGGGTCTGGAAGAGGAAGGCATAGGTCACGGCGATCTGGAGGTAGGCAGCGACCGAGCCCATGATGGTCTGGACGGTGACCACGGTGTGCTGCAGCACCCGTCGGGCGATGAGCACCGGCGTCAGCGCGGCGGCGAGCAGCCACACCGTCTCGGGGGGCACCGTCTGCGTGCCGTCGGCGCGACGGTAGGTCAACGTCGCGACGCTGAGGATGAGGACCGCGGCGACGAGGACGTTGACGGCGCGACGCCAGCGACGTCGCAAACCTGACGCACGGGCGGCCGCGACGAGCGCCAGGCCACTGATCGCGTGCGCGAAGAGCTGGGCGACGACCGAGCCACGGGTGTCGACGAGTCCTTGGACGGCGATCGTGGCCAGCACGAGCACGAGGACGAGTCCGTACCGATCGAGGAGGGGGCGGCGGACGAGGACTTTTCGGCGCTCCGCGCGGCTCGTCGGGCCGGAAAGGTTGGGCCGGTCTGGCCGGTCTGGACGGTCGGGACGGTCGGGCGCACTCGTCGGGGCGGTCCTCGGCGCCTTCGCGTCGTCGTCCGCCCCGCGTTCGGGCCCGCGCTTCTGCCCACGCTCCTGCCCGTGATCGGGCCCGCTGCTGGACTCGGCCATGCCGCCCTCCTCGAGGGTCGCGGGGGGATGGGCTCCCGAGTCCGAGGATAGGGCGGTGGGGCCACCCGCGCCCGTAGGTCGTCAGAGACCGCGCCGACCGAGGGCGTACGCCATGGTCGAGCACCTGCTCGGCGGTCTCCTCCGGCGTCAGCGCGGACGTGTCGAACCCACCAGCCGATCTCACCGACATCCCGCCGCATCAGGGCCACGAGCGCCTCCCGCCCGTCGGAGTCGAACTGGTCCTCGGGGTCGCGCAGCCCGTTGCGCCGGCACGGGTCGTATGCCGCCGCGAGCGTGGTCGGGCAGACACGGTGACGTACGCTCGAGGTGGGTCGACGAACCCGGGCTGCCGAGCAGCCAGGCCACGAGAGGAGACGGACATGAGCGTCCTGCGCCATCGAGCGTCCGCCGACGTGGCCGCGCTCCCCGCCCTCGCCGCGCATCTCGCCGCGGCGGTCGTCGTCCTCCTCGGCACCGTTCTCGGCACCGTCTCGGGTGCGGGAGCCGGTCAGGTGCTCCTCACCGCGGCGACTGTCGGCGTCCTGACGGTCGTGCTAGCCACGACCGCGGTGCGCACGGTGCGTCCTCTGCCGGTGCGCGTCCACGCGTCGGGGGTCCCCGGCGCCGTGCCCGCGTCGACGGCGTACTGGTGCGCCCTCGACGCGCCGCGCTGCCCCCAGCGTCCTCGGGCCCCGGGTCGGCACTGACCCCGTTCGTCGCACCTACGACGTCCGGGCCGATGCCCACCCATCCCGGCCCCGCGCGGGCCCGAGCCGAGGAGCTCACCCATGCCTGACCTGCTGTCCCCCTTCACCCATGCCGTCGCCGCGGTGCTCGCGGCCACCCACGACGTCGCCGGCGCGCTCGGCCTGAGCCCCGGCTCCGCGGGCGCCTGGCTGCTCGCCGTCGCGCTGCTCGTCGTCGCCGTCCGCACGGTGCTGCTGCCCGTGACCATCCACGGGGTGCGCAGCTCGCACGCCCGCGCCCACGCCGCGCCCCAGCTGCGTGAGCTCCGCCAGAGGTATGCCGGCAGCCGCGACCTCGAGCAGCTGACCGCGATGCGCGCCGAGCAGAAGGCGATCCACGCCGAGCACGGCGTCTCGGGGTGGAGCCTGGCGCCGGCGCTGCTCCAGCTGCCGCTCTTCTACGCGCTCTACCGCGTCGTCTCCGACCTCACGGCCGGCCACTCGGTCGGTGCGCTCGACGCCGGGCTCGTCGCCTCGGCGTCGGCCGCTTCCCTCGCCGGGCTGCACCTGACGAGCCACCTCGGCACGACGTTGGGGTCGAACCCCGTGGCCGGGCTCGTCCTCGTCGCGGTCGCGCTCGGGGCAGCCGCGCTCAGCCTGCTCGCGCAGCGCTGGTTCGTGCTGCCGATGACCGACGTCACCGACCTGCCCGAGGGGATGGCGACGGTCCAGCGGCTCATGCCGTGGCTCGGCGCGGTCGGCGTCCTCGCAGCGGCGCTCGTCGTGCCGGCGGGCCTCATCGCCTACTGGTTCGTCAACAACGCCTGGACCTTCGCGCAGCAGGGCATCATCTGGCGCTTCGCCCCGACGCCGGGCTCACCGGCCGCGAGGCGACGTGACGCCAGGGTGCTGGAAGGCGCCGCCACCTGACGACCCGGTGACGGCGTACCCCGTCTGCGGTGAGGGCGCGATCCCTCGCCGTGGTCGGGGGTGGCGTCTAGCGTGGTCGGCGTGAGCGCGACGCCGAGCGGGACCAGCCACGCGAGTGGGACGAGCGAGTCGACCCGGGTGGGCGGGCCCCACCTCGTCGACGACCTCCTGCGCTACCTGCAGGAGGGGCGTGACGGGCTGCTCAAGGCGCTCGACGGGCTGGGCGACTACGACGTGCGGCGCCCGATCACGCCGAGCGGCACCAACCTGCTCGGGCTCGTCAAGCACGTCGCCGGCGTCCAGCTCGCCTACCTCGGCGACTCGGTCGGGCGGCCGTCGGGCGAGCGGCTGCCGTGGGTCGAGGACGGCTCGATCTGGGACTCGGCCGACATGTGGGCGACGGCCGAGGAGTCGCGTGCCGACCTCGTCAGGCTCTACGGGCGGGCCGCGGTGCACTGCGACGCCACCGTGCGCGAGCTCGGGCTCGACGCCCCGGCGAGCGTCGCGTGGTGGCCGGAGGAGGGCCGGTCGACGACGCTCGGGTCGCTGCTCGTGCGCTGCGTCGCCGAGGTGTCGCAGCACGCCGGGCACGCCGACATCCTCCGGGAGACGATCGACGGGCGGGGCGGACGCGACCACGACGACCTGGGCGGCGAGGCGTGGTGGACCGACCACCTGGCGCGCATCCAGGCCGCCGCCGACGCGCACCGCACACCCTCGTCCCGTGACGGGGCAGGTGTCGGGGCCGGTGACGCAGCCACTGACGCAGCCGCTGACGCAGCCGACGGCGGGGCCGGCTCATGAGCGACCGCCGGCCCAACATCGTCTTCATGCTGAGCGACGACCACGCCGCGCACGCCATCGGCACCTACGGCTCGGTCGTCAACCGCACGCCGCACATCGATGCGGTCGCGGCGGCCGGCGTGCGTCTCGACAACCTCTTCGCGACGAACTCGCTGTGCGCGCCGAGCCGGGCCTCGATCCTCACCGGCACCTACAGCCACGTCAACGGCGTGACGACCCTCGACACGTTCATCGACGCGTCGCAGCCGACCTTCGTCACGGCGCTGCGCGAGGCCGGCTACCGCACGGCGTTCGTCGGCAAGTGGCACATGGGGCAGGGCTCGAGCGGTGGCGTCGACCACGACCCGCAGGGCTTCGACCGGTGGGACGCCCTCATCGACCAGGGCGAGTACCACGACCCGCGCTTCCTCTCCGCCGACGGGCTGCGCGTCGAGCCGGGCTACGCGACCGACCTCATCACCGACCTCGCCATCGACTGGGTCGAGTCCCTGGACGAGGGCGACCACGACGGGGACGGGGACGGCGACGGGGAGAGGCCGCCGTGGTGCGTGCTCGTGTGGCACAAGGCGCCGCACCGACCGTGGGAGCCCGACGCCGCACACGCGGGGATGTATGCCGAGGGCGGGCCCGCCGGGGGCACACCCATCCCGGTGCCGGCGACGTTCACCGACGACCTGGCGGGACGGTCCGACACGGCCCGTCGGGCGGCCATGCGGATCGCCGACCACCTCACGGAGGAGGACCTCAAGCAGCCGGTGCCGCCCGGGCTGTCGGCGGACGAGGAGGCGCTGTGGAAGTACCAGCGCTACATGGAGGACTACCTCGCGTGCGTCGCGTCCGTCGACGACAACGTCGGTCGTCTGACCGCGTGGCTCACCGACCGGGGCGAGCTCGACGACACGATCGTCGTCTACTCCTCCGACCAGGGCTTCTTCCTCGGCGACCACGGGTGGTTCGACAAGCGCTTCATGTACGAGGAGTCGATCCGGATGCCGTTCGTCCTGTCCTACCCGCGCGCCGTCGCGGCCGGGCAGGCGCTCGACCGGATCGTCACGAACGTCGACATCGCGGCGACCCTGCTCGACGCGGCCGGCGTCGACGTGCCTGAGCGGATGCAGGGGCGCTCGTTCTGGGGCGACCTGACGGATCCGGCTGGGGCGCAGCGCGATCGGGAGAGGGAGCCCGAGGGCTTCTACTACCGCTACTGGATGCACGACGACCGGAGCCACCAGGTCGGGGCGCACTACGGCTACCGCACGCACCGCTACACCCTGATCTTCTTCTACAACGACGGGCTCGGGCTGCCGGGCTGCTCGGACCGGCGCTTCGCCCAGGAGTGGGAGCTCTACGACCTCCAGGCAGACCCCGAGGAGCTCGTCAACGTCGCAGACGACCCCTCCTATGCCGAGGTGCGCGACGAGCTCGAGGCGCGGATGTGGCTCGCGCAGCAGGAGGTCGGCGACGATCCCCACCCGGACCAGACCGTCCCCCGCCTGATCACCGAGGGAGGCTCGGTCTCCTAGGCGATGTCCTGGCCGATGTCCTAGGCGATGGCCTGCTCGATGGCGCGGTCGAGGCGACGCAGGGCCTTGCCGCCGCGGCGCTCGATATGGTCCGCGGCGCGCTGCTCGTCGGCGTCGAGGTGGCCGAGGAGGAAGGCCGCCGCGACGCCCGCGTCCTCGTCGATGGCCAGGTGCCGCAGCGTCGCCCGGGTGACGACGGCGTCGTGGTGGTCGCCGAGGAGGCCCTGCACGTCGGCGGCGCGCTCGGCCACCAGGCCGACCGTGGACCCGGTCACCGGCGCCACGGCCTCGGCGGCGTAGCGCAGCCGCTTGGCGGCCTTGCGCACGTCGTGGAGGCAGGCGGACCGCAGCTCGGGGTCACCCGTGGCGAGGGCGGCCTCGGCGAGGTCCGCCCGTTCGCGCACTCGCCTGCCCTCCTTGCGCAGCACGGTGCGCACGACCTTCTTCGCGCCGCGCTCGCCGTCGTCCGTGAAGGGCGGGTGCCTGACGACGCTGTCGAGCAGGGCGATCGCGGCGGCATACCGACGCGACCCGAGGGTCTCGTCGATGACCTCGGTGGCGGCGGTGGCGTCGAGGTGCAGCCGGGCCCGGAGACCGGTCACGGCCTCATCGAGGCCGGTGAGGCCGGCGGGGCCGATGTCGTCGAGGAGCGTGTCGACGAGGTCCTGGACGACCTCGGCGTCGCGCGCCTCACCGAGGCGACCGGCCGCCCAGCGCAGCTCGTCGCGGAGCGGCTCGGTGACGGCCGGGTCGACGAGCGCGTGGAAGCTGGCGAGGGCGCTGCGGATCCGACGCATCGCGACCCGGAGGTCGTGGACCCCCTCGGGCTCCCCTGCGCGCACGGCGGCCTCGGCGGTCGCGAGGGCCTCCCGCTGCTCGCGGAGGTGCTCGCTCAGCAGGGACGCGGCGGACGGCATACGCATTGTCTACCCCTCAGCACCGTGGACGTCCCCGCTTCGCCGGATCCTGTGAAGACTCGACAGCCCCTGCCGCTCGGGTCCCAGGAAACGTACAGTCGAAAAGGTGGCACGGGTCACCGCTCCTCCCGCGATCGACACCGCCGTCGCCCCAGGCGTCAGGCTCCTCCTCGGTGTGCCCGGTCGTGCGCCCGACCCGGAGCCCGAGCCTCCCCCGCCGAGCCGGTGGACGCGCCTTCGCACCCGGCTGGCCCGGGTGCCGCGCCGCGTGTGGTGGGGCCTCGTCGCGCTCGTCGTCATCGTCGCGCTCGTCAGCACGTATGCCGTGACGCGACCTCCGGGACCGCCCGTCCTCACGCAGCGCGACGTCGACACGAGCGTCCAGCGCGGCATCGAGAAGCAGGCCGAGGCAGACGCTGCCGCGCCCGCCGACGGGTCGGTCGCGCACGCGGCGATCGCACCGTCGCTCGTGCTCATCCAGACCCGCGACACCGTGGCCGGCGAGCAGCAGGAGGGCAGTGGCGCGGGGGTCGTCGTCAACGAGGACGGCACGGTGCTCACCGCGCTGCACGTCGTCGACGGGTCGACGAACATCACCGTCACCTTCGCCGACGGCACGACCTCGCCGGCGAAGGTCGCGACCGAGAAGCCGGAGAGCGACATCGCGACGCTCACGCCCTCGAAGCTCCCCGAGACCGTCGTGCCCGCCGTGCTCGGCGGCGGGGTGGCGGTCGGGGCGCCGGTCTTCGCCGTCGGCCACCCGCTCGGCCTCACCGACTCGCTGTCGGCGGGCGTCGTGTCGGCACTCGACCGGACGGTGCGCGTCGAGGGCGACCGCAAGCTCGAGCACCTCATCCAGATCGACGCGGCGGTCAACCCGGGCAACTCGGGCGGACCGCTGCTCAACAAGGCCGGGCAGGTCGTCGGGATCGTCACGGGGCTGGCGAACCCGACCGACCAGAGCCTCTTCGTCGGCATCGGCTTCGCGGTGCCGATCGCGACGGCTGGGGGTGCCGCGGGCAGCCCGCCCCGCTGAGACCGAGCCTCCGCGGGGAGGCGAGCACCCGGCATACGCCATCGACGAGCGTGACCCAGCAGCGTGACCCAGCAGCGTGACCCAGCAGCGTGACCCAGCAGCGTGACCCAGCAGCGTGACCCAGCAGCGTGACCCAGCAGCGTGACCCAGCAGCGTGACCCAGCAGCGTGACCCAGCAGCGTGAACGAGCAGGAGGACGGCATGGACGGACAGGCACCCACTGGTCAACACGCTCGACACGCGCTCGAGCAGGCGCTCTACGAGGTGAAACGGACGATCGTCGGGCAGGACGTGCTCGTCGAGCGGATGCTCGTCGCCCTGCTCGCGCGGGGGCACCTGCTCGTCGAGGGCGTGCCGGGGCTGGCCAAGACGATGGCGATCAAGACGCTCGCGCAGGCCATCGGCGGGGAGTTCCAGCGCATCCAGTTCACTCCCGACCTCGTGCCGGCCGACCTCGTCGGGACGCGGATCTACAACCAGAAGGACGGCGAGTTCCAGGTCTCGCTCGGGCCCGTCTTCGCCAACCTCGTGCTGGCCGACGAGATCAACCGCGCGCCGGCGAAGGTGCAGAGCGCGCTGCTCGAGGTCATGCAGGAGCGGCAGGTGACGATCGGGCGCGAGACCTTCCCGGCGCCGGACCCGTTCCTCGTGATGGCGACGCAGAACCCCATCGAGTCCGAGGGGACGTATGCGCTGCCTGAGGCTCAGGTCGACCGCTTCATGCTCAAGGTGCTCATCGGATATCCCTCTGCCGCCGAGGAGTTCGTCGTCGTCGAGCGGCAGATCTCGGCGGCGGTCGCGACCGTCACGGTGCTCGACCCGGAGATGCTGCGCGGCTTCCAGCGCGAGGCGGACGCGGTCTACGTCGACCCCGCGGTCATCGAGTACGCCGTCCGGCTGGCCACCGCGACCCGTGAGCCGGCGAGCGTGGGCCGGGACGACCTGGCCCGGCTGCTGACGTACGGCGCGAGCCCGCGCGCGTCGATCAACCTCGTGCTGGCGGCGCGGGCGCTGGCCTTCCTCCGGGGACGCGACTACGCGCTGCCCGACGACGTGCGCGACCTCGCGCGGGACGTGCTGCGGCACCGGATCGTGCTGTCCTACGAGGCGCTGGCCGAGGACCTCTCACCCGACGACCTGCTGACGCCGCTCCTCGCGGCCGTCCCGGTGCCGACGGCTCCGTTGCGCGAGCGGGCGGCCGGATCGGCTTCTGTGGCAGGCGCTTTCGGGGCTCGGCCTGATGGGGGTGCCGGCGGCTCCGGTGGGGACGCGACATGGGCGCGACCACCACGCTGAGCGCCGAGAGCCTGCTGCGGCGCCTCGAGTGGAGGGTGGTGCGGCGGCTCGACGGGCGACTCCAGGGCGACTACCGGACGCTCTTCCGCGGTGCCGGTCTCGACTTCACCGACCTGCGGGAGTACGTGCCGGGCGACGACCTGCGGCACATCGAGTGGAACGTCACGGCGCGGCTCGACGAGCCCTACGTGCGCGAGTTCGTCGAGGACCGCGAGCTGACGGCGTGGCTGCTGCTCGACCACTCGGCGTCGATGGGCTTCGGGCCGGTCGACCGGCAGAAGGACCTCGTGCTCGCCGAGGTGGCGACGACCCTCGCCCACGTGCTGACCCGCGGCGGGAGCCGGGTCGGCGCCATCGTCATGGACACCGGGGTCGACCTCGTCATCCCGCCGGCGTCGGGCCGCAACCAGGTGCTGCGGATCGCGAAGACGCTGCTCGACCGCCGCGAGGCCCGCACCCCCCTCCTCAACCGTCGAGAGGCCATGAACCAGGAGGGCGGAGCGTCGAGCCTCCGTCGTGGCGTACGCCGGGTGCTGGGTCGCTCGGAGCAGGCTGGAGTCCCAGCCCCCTCGGGGACGGTCACGGACCTCGGGGTGCTGCTCGCGGCGGCATACGGCATCGCGCGGCGGCGGTCGCTCGTACTCGTCGTGTCGGACTTCATCTCGGCGGACGGGTGGGAGGGGCCGCTGTCGCGGCTGGCGCGACGGCACGAGGTGGTCGCGATCCAGGTCGTCGACCCGCGCGAGAGCGAGCTGCCCGACGCGGGCGGGGTCTACGTCGAGGACGCGGAGACGGGCGAGCAGATCTTCGTCGACACGAGCGACGTCGCTTTCCGGGCCCGGCTCGCGGCGGCCGCGGAGTCGCGGCAGGCCGACCTCGAGGCGCGGGCGCGCACGGCCGGCGTCGACCTCTACCCGGTGCGGACCGACGACGACCTCGTGCGGTCGCTGCTGCGGATCTCCGAGCTGCGGCGGAGGCGACGGCGATGAGGTGGCTGCGATGAGCGAGCTGTCGCTGACGTGGCCGTGGGCGCTGACGGGGCTGCTCGTCGTACCGGTGCTCGTCGCCGGCTACCGGCGGGTGCTGCGCGCGCAGGAGACACGGCGGGCGGCGCTGGCAGCGGACGGGCTCGTCATGCCGGCTCCGGGCCGGTCCCGGTGGCGGCACCTGGGTCCGGCGCTGCTCATCGCGGCCCTGGCCGTCATGGTGCTGTCTCTGACCCGGCCGGTGGCGTCGGTCGCGGAGCCGCACCGCGAGGGCACGGTCGTGCTCGCGTTCGACGTGTCGAACAGCATGGCGGCGACCGACGTGAAGCCGTCGCGGCTCGAGGCGGCGAAGGCGGCGGCGCGGGCGTTCGTGGAGAAGCAGCCGGCGTCCGTGCGGATCGCCGTGGTGGCGTTCGGCGGGACGGGGCTCGTGACGCAGCGACCGACGCTGGACCGGGCGGCCGTGCTGGCGGCGGTGGCGCGGCTCAAGCCGGCCGGCGACACGTCGCTGAGCGACGGGATCCTCGGCGGGCTGAGCGCGATCGTCGGCAAGCCGGTCAAGGCGCCCGGCGATGCGGAGAAGGGCACGGACGAGGAGACGCCGATCGGCTACCACGGTGGGACGGCCATCGTGCTGCTCACCGACGGCGAGGACACGACAGACGACGGGCCTTCCGGCGCGGCCGAGCTCGCCTCGGCGGCGGGGGTGCGGATCGAGCCGATCGGGTTGGGGACGCCGGCGGGGACGACGATCAAGGTCGACGGCTTCAGCATCGCGACGGCGCTCGACGAGTCGTCGCTGCAGGCGGTGGCGGAGATGACCGGCGGGACGTACCGCCGGGCGTCGGATGCTGCGTCGTTGGCTTCCGTGTATGACGCGATCGAGCTGCAGTGGACGACGCGGACGGTGCCGCACGAGGTGACGTCGTGGGTGGCGGCGTTCGCTGCGCTGCTGCTGCTCGGCGGGGCGACGGTGTCGGTGCTGCGGCGGGGGCGGGTGATCTGACGTGTCGTTCGGAGTACCGCTGCTGCTCGTGACGCTGGCCTTCGTGCCGGTGCTGCTCGGGGTCTACGTGTGGCAGCTGCGGCGTCGGCGGAGGCAGGCGGTGCGCTACTCCAACGTCGCGCTGCTGCGGGCTGCGGGGGCCGGGTCGGCGTCGTGGAAGCGACACGTGCCCATCGCCCTGGTGCTCGGGGCTCTCGGGCTGCTGGGGCTGGCGAGCGCGCGGCCGACGGTGCGGGCCGAGGTGCCGACGTCGAGCGCGACGATCATCCTGGCCCTGGATGTGTCGGGGTCGATGTGCGCGACGGACGTGTCCCCGAACCGGCTGAGCGCGGCGCAGGCGGCGGTGCGGTCGTTCGTCGAGGGGCAGGACGACGAGACGAAGGTCGGGCTCGTCGTCTTCTCGGGGTTCGCGCAGCTGGCGGTGGCGCCGACCGCGGACCGGGGCGAGCTGCTGTCGGCGATCGACGCGGTGACGACGGGGCGCGGGACGACGATCGGTGCGGCGATCCTGCGGTCGATCGACGCGATCGCCGAGCTGGACCCGAACGTGGCGCCGGCGGATGCAGTGGACGAGCCGTCGACGGACGGGCCGGGCCTGGCTGACCCGACTCCTGCGCCCACGCCTACGGGTGGCGCAGGTGGGACCGGCGGTGGAGTGCCCGTGGACGTGGCGCCGGAGATCATCGTGCTGCTGACGGACGGAGCGAACACGCGCGGCGTGACGCCGGCGCAGGCCGCGGAGCAGGCCGCGGCGCGGGGAGTGCGGGTCTATCCGATCGGCTTCGGCACGACGAACCCGACGCAGATGGCGTGCACGCGCGACCAGTACGGCGGCTTCCAGCCTCGGGCGCGCGACTTCGGCGGTCCGGGCGGCGGGACGTTGGGTGGTCGCAACTTCCTCGTGGTCGACGAAGGTGCCCTGAAGGGAGTCGCCCAGACGACGGGTGGCGAGTACTTCGCCGCGACCGACGCCGACGGCCTGACCAAGGTCCTGGCCGACCTCCCCAAGCACGTCACGGTCAGCGAGCAGGACATCGACCTCAGCGCGGCAGCCGGTCTGCTCGCGGCAGCGCTCCTCCTCGCGGGTCTGGGCATCTCGATCCGCCGCTCAACCAGCTGAGCTGCTCAAGCCGCGAGGCGAGCTGCAGACCCACCCCATCGGGGTGATGCGCGCCCGCCCCGACCAGGCCGACCATGGTGACCGGTGCTCTCGAGCGGGAGGGGTTGACGATGACAGCTGCACCGGCGCAGATGCCCGAGATGTCGCCCGTCAGGAGGGGCGAACGTCATGGCTGACGGGCCACCGACGACCGGCGCGACCGGCGCGACCGGCGAGACCGGCGCGGAGGCATCGACCCAGCCCAAGCGCGCGGCGCTCGTCCTGCTCGCCCTGATCACGGTCGCAGCGGTCGCGAATCTCAACCTGTCGGTCGCCAACGTCGCGCTGCCGTCGATCGGCCGCGCCTTCAGCTCCTCCCAGACGACGCTCGACCTCATCGCCGTCGGGTACTCCCTCGGGCTCGCCGGGTCGGTGCTCTACCTCGGAGCGATCGGCGACCGCTACGGCCGCAAGCTGCTGCTCATCCTCGGCATGGCGCTCTCCGTGCCGGCCTGCCTTCTGGCGGCCTACGCCCCCTCCGACGTCCTGCTGTTCCTGGGGCGGGTGCTCGGCGGCGTGTCCGCAGGGATGGCCTACCCGACGACCCTCGCGCTGATCGCCGCGCTGTGGGCCGGCCCCGCCCGGACCCGATCGATCGCCTTGTGGTCTGCGATCGGTGGCGGCATCGCGGCTCTGGGACCGCTGGTCGCCGGCTTCCTGCTCGAGCGCTTCTGGTGGGGGTCGGTCTTCCTCGTCACGCTTCCGTTGGCCGCGATCGCGCTCGTCATGGCCGTGATGCTCGTGCCGGCTCACGTGAACGAGACCACCGATCCGGTGGACAACCTCGGCGGCGTTCTGTCCGTCGTCCTCGTCGGCGCGCTGATCCTCGCGATCAACTTCGCTCCCGTCCCCGGCAAGGGCACGCTGGCACTCGGCCTCGCGGTCGTCGCGGCCGCCGCGCTGGTCGCGTTCGTCGTGCGACAGCGGCGGGCCTCCGTGCCGCTCTATGACCTCCACATCGCTGGGCGCCGTGTCTTCTGGGTGGCGGCGTGCGGGGGGATCATCGTCTTCGGCTCGCTGATGGCATCCGCCTTCGTCAGCCAGCAGTACCTCCAGAACGTCCTCGGCTACTCCACCTTCGAGGCCGGTGCGGCCTTCCTGCCGGCCGTGGTCTTCATGGTCCTCGTCGCGCCACGCTCCGCGAAGCTGATCGAGTCACGCGGATCCCGGTTCACGCTGCTCGCCGGCTACGTGTTCCTGTTCCTCGCGTTCGCCTGGATGCTCGGCTTCTGGTCCGAACGAAGCTCCTACTGGCAGATCGCCCTCGCCTACGCCTTCATCGGGATCGGCGTCGGGTTCGCCGGCACGCCGGCGTCGCACTCGCTCACCGGCTCCGTCCCGGTGCAGCGGGCCGGAATGGCTTCGGGCACCGCCGACCTGCAACGTGACCTCGGCGGTGCGATCATGCAGTCCGTCTTCGGGGCACTGCTCACCGCGGGGTATGCCGCCGCCGTCAGTGCCAGCATCGCCGCCGCCCCGAACGGCGACGAGATCACCAGCAGTGTGCAGAACGAGCTCACGAAGTCGTTTGCCGGCGCCGACGCCGTGGCCGGGCAGTATCCGCAGTACTCGGCGCAGATCATCGCCGGGGCCCGGGAGTCGTTCCTGTCGGGCGCCGACTGGGCCTATACGGCGGGCATCATCGCGATCCTCGGGGGTGCCGTCATCGTGTTCACCCTGTTCCCGAAGCACCAGGGAGAGCTGGAGCTGCTGGCGCGGTATCGCGCAGAGGACGCCCGGCCGACCAAGGAGGGAAGCCGCACATGAGTACGGATCGGCCCACCAGCGCGTCCCGGCTGGCTCCGGAGTCGCTGCGTGGCTACCAACGATCGTGGCTGAGGGCGGACATCATCGCGGGGCTCACCCTCGCGGCGGTGGCCATCCCCGAGACCATGGGCTACACCTCGATCGCCCAGGTGCCGGTGATCACCGGTCTCTACACGGTTCTCTTCCCGGCCCTCGTCTTCGCGCTGCTCGGCTCGTCCCGGCTCCTCGTCGTCGGGGCCGACTCCGCCACCGCAGCAATCCTGGCCGGCGGCCTCGCCGCCCTCGGGATCGCCGGGCTCACGCCGAACTCGCCGCAGTGGCTCGCCATGGCCTCGTTGACCGCGCTCATGTGCGGCGTCCTGCTCCTGCTCGCCCGACTGCTGCGGCTGGGGTTCCTCGGTGACTTCCTGTCCGCCTCGGTGCTGATCGGCTTCCTCACCGGCGTGGGCATCCAGGTCTTGACCGGCCAGCTGCCCGACATGCTCGGGATCCCCAAGGGAAAGGGCAACTGGTTCGAGCAGCAGTGGTCGATGCTGACCCGTCTGGGCGACACCAACCTGCCCACCCTGGCCTTCGCCCTGGGGACGCTCGCCATCATCCTCGGCTTCAAGCGCTTCGTGCCGAAGGTCCCGGGCGCGATCGTCGCGGTCATCCTGTCGATCATCCTGGCCTCCACCCTGCAGGTCTCGTCACACGGGGTGGCGATCGTCGGGCCGATGCAGGGCGGGTTCCCGCCGATCGGACTCCCCGGGGGAGTCGGCTGGTCCGATGTGCCGCAGCTGCTGGGCGTGGCCTTCTCCTGCTTCGTCCTCATCATCGCCCAGAGCGCCGCGACCTCGCGCAGCTTCGCCACCCGCCACGGCCAGCGGGTCGACATCAACCGGGACATCGTCGGCCTGAGCGGGGCCAACCTCGCCGCAGGCCTGAGCGGCACCTTCGTGGTCAACGGCAGCCCCACCAAGACACAGATCCTCGACGAGCAGAAGGGCAAGACCCAGGTGGCCAACGCCACCATGGCGCTGGTGGTGCTCGTCATCGTGCTGTTCTTCACCAGCGCCCTGACGAACCTGCCCAAGCCGGTGCTCGGGGCGATCGTGTTCCTCATCGGCGTCGACCTCATCGACATCGCCGGGCTGCGTCGGGTCTGGCAGGCCCGCCCCAGCGAGTTCTACATCGCGGTCCTCACGGCGGTCGTCGTGTTCGCCGTTGGCGTGGAGCAGGGCATCGTCCTGGCGGTGGTGCTCTCCATCGTGGAGATGGTGCGGCGCCAGTACCGACCGCACCGGTTCGTCATGGGCATCGACGCCGAGGGCGAGCCGACCTACGCCCGAGCGCAGCAGGGCATGCAGAGTGCGCCGGGGCTGCTCGTCTTCCGCTACGACGCCGACCTCTTCTACGCCAACGCCAACCAGTTCTCCGACGGGGTCCAGCAGCTCATCACGGCGACGCCGGACCCGGTGCGGTGGCTCGTGCTCGACTGCTCGTCGATCCCTGACATCGACTACTCGGCAGGGGCGGCGCTGCACCAGCTCGTGACGTTCGTCCACAACCGAGGAGCGACGGTGGCGCTGGCCGCCGTCGACCCGGACCTCCGCACGACCCTCGAGAAGCTCGGCGTCCTGCAGATGCTCTCCGTCGACCAGATCTACCCGACCGTCGCGGATGCCGTCGTTGCGTTCCGCTCGTCGTCGCCGAAGCCCGGCCCCGGCGCTCGACCAGCCGAGACGTAGGAGTTGTCATGACCGTTACAGGGACCCCATCGCACCTGAGCGCCGCCGAGCGACGGGCCCTCGGCAGGCAGGCGCGGCACCGCGTGCCGCTCGAGGCGCAGGCCGGCTGGCAACCACCGCCGGGACGGCTCGACCCGGTGGGCCTGCTCGAGGCCCAGAACGCGACCCGAGAGCCAGACCTCGTTCCGGTCCGGCACGGCCGGATGATGGTGTCCGCGTTCACCTTCTACCGCGGCTCGGCCGCGATCATGGCCGCCGACCTGGCCACCAGGCGGACCGCGAGGCTCGATGTGCAGCTGTGTGGCGACGCCCACCTCTCGAACTTCGGGGTCTACGCATCGCCGGAACGGCAGCTGCTCTTCGACCTCAATGACTTCGACGAGACGCTGCCCGGCCCGTTCGAGTTCGACGTCTGGCGGTTGGCCGCCAGCTTCGTCATCGCGGCGCGCCACAACCAGTTCGAGCCCTCGGACGTCCGCGAGATCTGCCTGACCGTGGGCAGGTCCTACCGGGAGGCGATGGCGGAGTTCGCACAGCAGGACACGCTGGACGTCTGGTATGCCCGCCTGTCCGAAGCCGAGCTGCGAGCAGGGATGAAGCAGGCCCGCCGGAGCCTGGTGGCCCTGGACAAGGACAGCAAGGGCCACCAGCACGCCGCGGCCAAACACGCGGGCGCGTCGATCAAGTCAGGGGAGGCCCTGCTGCGGAAGGCACACCGCCGGACCAACCTGCAGGCGCTGGCCAAGCTCACCGAGGTCGTCGACGGAAGGCAGCGCATCGTCAGCCAACCACCCGTGCTCATCCCGCGCCGCGAGCTCGAGAAGTACTACGAGCTGGACGCCGCCGACGTCGAGGACATCATCAGGCAGTTCTTCGCGCGCTACAGCGTGACGCTGAGCGACAGCCAGCGGCGCCTGCTCGACCGGTACACGATCGTCGACGTCGCCCGCAAGGTCGTCGGCGTCGGCTCCGTGGGGACCAGGGCCTTCGTGGCGCTGCTGGAGGGTCGCGACGAGAGGGACCCCCTGTTCCTCCAGGTGAAGGAGGCGACCCGGTCCGTCCTCGAGGCGCACCTGCCCACCAGCGCGTACGCCGACTCGGGCCAGCGCGTCGTCGAGGGCCAACGCCTGCTCCAGTCGGCGTCAGACATCTTCCTCGGCTGGTCCGCGGGCATCGAGACGGACCGCTTCTACTACTGGCGCCAGCTCAGAGACATGAAGGGGGCGGCGGTCGTCGAGGCGATGATCCCGGCCGGCATGACCTTCTACGCGCAGATCTGCGGCTGGACGCTGGCCCGCGCACACGCGAGGACGGGCGACCCCGTCGCCATCGCGGCCTACCTCGGCCGCAAGCGGCGGTTCGAGAAGGCAGTCGCCGAGTTCGCGGAACACTACGCCGTCCAGAACGACCACGACTACGAGGCCTTTCTGGACGCCATCAGCTCGGGCCGGATCGAAGCGCGTGAAGGGGTCTGAGGTGATGGTCGGATCCTCGCCGCAGCACGCTGAAGACCCCGCGCCACCGGTGACGGCCATCCTGATCGCGCCCCCGCGTCGAGTGGTCGTCGTGGCGCTGCTCCGGGTCACCCTGTCGCTGGTCGTGGCCGTCGTCGTCTACTTCCGCATCCCGCTCACAGGGTCGTCGGACGCGCGGTCGATCACGATCTTCGTCTCCGGGTTGGTCGTCGTCGTCGTGACGCTCGCCTTCCAGACCCGCGGAATCGTTCGTTCGCCGTTTCCCCTGCTCCGGACGGTGGAAGCCCTCGCGACGACGGGTCCGCTGTTCCTCATCGTTTTCGCCAGCTCGCACTACGTCATCGACAACGTCGATCCCGGCAGCTACACGCAGCCGATGACACGGCTCGATGCCCTCTACTACACGGTGACGACGTTCGCGACCGTCGGTTACGGGGACATCTCACCCGTGTCGCAGACCGCGCGCCTCGTGGCAACGCTGCAGATGCTGCTCGGTCTCGTCTTCCTGGGCCTCGTGGCGCGGGTCATCACCGGAGCAACGCGACTCGGGATGAAGCGGCGGCGCGAGGACCACGAGAGCTGACCGCCCGATCACGGCGGAGACCACGACCCAGTCCCCCTGCCGGGTCGATCGACCAGCGATCACCCCGTAGGAGTTGGGCTGCGATGGATCGGGATCGTCCGTGGCTCCGTCGAGCCGGCCGGGCCGTCAGCCGACCAGCTCGTGGAGGTGGACGCCGTGGTCCGTGGCGATCAGCTCGGCGGCCTTCTCGCCGATCATGATGGCCGCGGCGTTGGTGTTGCCGCTGACGACGTTCGGCATCACGCTCGCATCGGCGACACGCAGGGCCCCGATGCCGTGCACCCGCAGCCGCGGGTCGACGACCTCACCGATCCGGCAGGTCGACGTCGCGTGGTAGACGGTCAGCGCGTAGTGGCGGGCCAGGTCCTCCAGCAACGCGTCGCTCGGTTCGGATCCGACCTCGTGGCCGTGGGCCCGCGCCAGGTGCGGCGGGATGACCGGCTCACCGAGGCCGCCGCCGGGCCACGCCTTCGCGATCTCGAGGGCCCGGCGCATCACGGCGACCATGACCAACACGTCGTGCGGGTCGCCGAAGTAGTTGAACGCGATGCGCGGTGGGACCGCTGGGTCGGCGCTGGCCAGCGTCACCGAACCCTCGGAGTGGGGTTGCACCGGATTCGGCAGCACGACCACCTGGCCGTGCGTCGGGTCGAGGAAGGACTCCGGGTCCTCGAAGAACGCGGACGGCGGGAGTCGGAAGACGCCCTCCCAGATCGCCGGTGTGTACCCGGTCGCGAGGAAGCCGATCTGCGCATCATGGGTGTGCTCGTCGCCCAGCCCGGTCGAGAAGAACGCGACGGCGTCGTAGAGCGAGGATGACGCGATGCCGCGGCCGGTCGTGAACCACTCGCCGATGCGGCGCTCGGCTTCGGCCTTGGCAGCGGCCAGGGGCTCGGGGAGGTCGACATCGTCGGCCGGGTCGGCCGGGAGCGGACCAGCCGGCGCCCGGAGCGCGTCCGGGCCGAGGGACATGGCGACCTCGGTCATCGTCTCGCCGATGCCGTCGGCGGCGAACATCAAGGGCGTGTGGAGGTGGTCCTTGAGGTGACGCCCCACGTCCGGGAGGTCGACGAGGCAGTCCACCCCGACGGTGGCGAGCTCGTCGCGGGCTCCGACCCCCGAGAGGAGCAGGAGGTGCGGCGACCCGATGGCGCCCGCGCACAGCACCACCTCGGCGCCCGCGGCCACCTCCTCGAGGGTGCCGTCCCCGGTGCGGTAGGCGACCCCGGTGGCGCGGGCCCCGTCCCCGTCCGCCTCGATGAGGATCCGCTCGACGAGCGCGCCGGTGACCACGGTGAGGTTCTCGCGGTCCATCGCGGGTTCGAGGTAGGCGTGGAAGGTCGAGCTGCGCCGGCCGTCCTTCGTCGTCGTCTGGAAGAGCGAGGCCACCCCCTGGGGTTCGAGGCGGTCGCGACCGTTGTAGTCACCTTGCTTCAGGCCCGTGGCGCCCGCGGCCTCGACGAACTGGTTCGAGGCGCGGAGGATCGGCTGGCGTACCGACACACCCAGCGGTCCGTGGTGGCCGTGCACGTCGAGGTCGGAGTGCAGCTCGGGACTGTGCACGAAGCCCTCGGCCTTGCGGAAGTACGGCAGGACCTCGTCGTAGGACCAGCCCTCCGCGCCGCCCGCGGCCCACGAGTCGAAGTCGCCGGGGTGACCTCGCACGTATGCCATGTAGTTGAGGCCGGAGGAGCCGCCGAGCATCTTTCCCCGCGGCACCATCATCTGGCCCCCGACGAGGCCCCTTCCGACTCCACCGGGGTCGCCGTTGTACATCCAGTCGGTCGCGGGGTCGTTCTGCAGGCTCGCGACCGCCGCCGGCACGAGCTCAGCGGGCGGGGGCGGGCCGCCGGCCTCGAGCAGGCACACCGTGACAGCCGGGTCCTCGCTCAGCCGGGCAGCGACCACGGCGCCCGCCGATCCCGCCCCCACGATCACGTAGTCGTACGTCGAGCCCATCGTTACCACCTCGTCGTGGTGCCTCGCCGAGCGGCGGGGACGGTCTCGCCACGCAACCACACTCCGGGAGGGGAGACAAGGGAGCCGGCGTCCCAGCGGCGACGTCGGTCAGCCAGTCAGTGGAGGGTCTCGTGGTGACGGCACATCTCGACGAACGTCGCGATGCGCGCGGCCCGGGTCTCCGGCTTCTTGGCGTCGCCGATGCGGTAGAGGATCGCGTAGCGGTTGGCGCCCGTGAGTGTCTCGAAGAACGCCTTGGCCTCCGGGTCGGCAGCGAGCGCGGCGGCCAGGTCGTCGGGTACGGTCGCGCTCTTCTGACCGGCATACGCTGCCGCCCACCGGCCGTCCGCCTTCGCCGCGTCGACCTTTGCCTGCCCTGCCGGGCGCATGCGGCCGGCCGTGATCAGCGCCTCGGCCTTGTCCCGGTTGATCTGCGACCACTTGCTCCGCGGTCCTCGCGGGGTGAACCTCTGCAACCAGTAGGTCTCGTCGTAGCCCCGCTTCTGCCCGTCGATCCAGCCGTGACAGAGGGCGACGTCGAGCGCCTCGGCGTAGGTGACCGTCTCGGCCGCCCCCGCCTTGCCGATCTTGAGCCAGAAGCCGCGGCGGTCGAGGTGGTGCTCGTCAAACCAGGCCTCGCAGTCGGAGAGCGTGGCGAACGAGATCACCGGCTCACCGGCCAGCTCCTCCGGCGCCTGCTCGTCGGACATACGGCCATCCTGTCATCGGCCGCCGACGGGGTGGCCGGCTGCCGCTGGGCGCCAGGGCTCGTGCTGGTGCGAGAGCCAGCCCTCGTCGGGGGCGAGTGCCCGGATCAGCCGCTGGCCCTCGGTGCGCGGATGGTCGAGCTCGTCGAAGAAGACCGCCGTGTCACCGGCGATGACGACGGAGCGACCGCCCGTGCGGACGACCACGACCTGCGAGCCTCGCGTGTGGCCGGGGGCCGACACGAGCTGGATGCCGGGCAGCAGCTCGAGCGTGCCGTCGACGGTCTCGTAGTGCACTCCCGGCGCCTCGACCCACTCGCGGATCGTGTAGTCGTCCTGGGCCCGCGCGTCATCCAGCTCCGCCCTCTGGACATACACCGGCTTGCCGGCGAAGAGGTGGTTGCCACCGCAGTGGTCGAAGTGCAGATGGGTGTTGACCACGACGTCGATGCCGGCCACGGCGAAGCCGGACTGCTCGCTCAGTGGAGTCAGCCGAGGATCCATGTCGTCGACCGCAGGGTGCAGCTGCGTCATGCCGGTGTCGACCAGCACGCGCGCGTCGGGATGGTCGATGACGTGCACGTACACCGGCATCCGCTCGCCGTCGGCCAGCAGCTCGGCAACGAGGACGGGAGTCACCGTCACCGTCGAGAGCCCGCCTTCCGACGCCTCGCTCTTCTCGTCCAGTGGATCACCCATGGCGCAAGTCTGGGGCAGAGCGGCGGACGACGGTGGCCAAGTGCCGAAGTCGGCCACCGTCGCTCGCCGATGCGTCCTGCGTCAGTCGCCGGGCGCGTCCGGGCCGGTGGAGATCTGGCGCAGCGTCGAGATCACCGTGACCTCGGGCCAGTGCTCGGCGTGCAGCTCGGCGAACTTCCGCTGGTCGGCCACGGCCTCCTCGACGCTGTCGTACTGCAGGATCGACCATCCGCCGATGACCTCCTTGGACTCGGCGTACGGTCCGTCGTGCTGGGTGATCTCACCCTGGCTGACGACGAAGTTCACGGCGTCCTCCGTCCCGTAGAGCCCACCACCGTCGAGGAACACGCCCGCGGCGGCCCGCTCGCCGATGTGGACGTCCATCGCGTCGAAGAGCGCCTGCGGCGGCGTCCCGATCCCCTCTTCCATCCTCACGAACCCCATGAAACGCGGCATGTCGATCACTCCTCCTGGTTGCTGTGGTGTCCTTCGTACTCGTACGTCGACCGGGTGGGCAGGTCCTCGACACACGTCTCGAGAATTCTTCGGAAGCCCAGAATGATCCGCTCCGCCATGCCCCGACGGTGTCGTCACCCAGCACTAGAGTCGGCACGGTCGCCAAGCATCTGCCTCGCGGCGACCACCGGCGAGCGCCTGGACCATCACGGAGGACACCGATGTCACGCACCCGGATCCACAACTTCTCGATCTCCCTCGACGGGTTCGCCACCGGCGAGCCGCAGTCGCTCGAGACCCCCTTCGGGCACGCCGGCCAGAAGCTCCACACGTGGATGATGCGCACCCAGTACTGGGACCCGGACGGCACCGACGGGGTCGACCACGCCTACGCCGAGCGCCACGGCCCCGGCATCGGCGCGGAGATCATGGGCGCCAACAAGTTCGGCCCGCCCGGCTGGCACGACGACCCGGACTGGAAGGGGTGGTGGGGCCCCAACCCGCCGTTCCACACACCCGTCTTCGTCCTCACCCACCACGCCCGCCCCTCCCTCGAGATGGAGGGCGGCAACGTCTTCCACTTCCTCGAGGCCACCCCGGGCGAGGCGCTCGAGACGGCCCGCGCGGCCGCCGACGGCCAGGACATCCGGATCGGTGGCGGCGCCACCGTCGTCCGCGACTTCCTCGCCGCCGGGCTCGTCGACCACCTGCACCTCGTCCAGGTCCCGATCGTGCTCGGCCGCGGCGTCCGCCTCTGGGACGGTCTCGAGGGAGTCGAGGACGCCTTCGACATCGAGACCGTCGCCTCCCCGACCGGTGTCACGCACTTCACCTTCACCCGCAAGGCGTCGTGAGGTCACGTCCCACGCCGGCCCGGGCACGCGGCATACGCCATCGGTGGGGGTGACGCGTCCAAACGGGCACTGGCAGGCTGGCTGCATGATTCTGCCGAAGGTGCGCGACCCGCGCCTCGTGACGATCCGCCGTGGCGGACTGCTCACCGACGAGGATCACCGGCTGCTGTCGCTGTGGGCCGCCACGTGCGCTGAGCACGTGCTGCATCTCTTCGAGGCGGAGGCGTCGTCGGACACTCGCCCTCGGGACGCCATCGATGCGGCTCGGGCGTGGGCCCGCGGCGAGATGAGGATGATGGATGCGCGAGCCCGCGGTGGGCTTGCGATGGGAGCCGCCCGGCCGCTGCAGGGAGCCGCCCGGTTTGCGGCATACGCTGCCGGCCAGGCAGCCTGCGTGGGCCACGTGGCCGAGCACGACCTGGGCGCCTCCGCGTACGCGATCAAGGCCGCTCGCGCTGCACACCCCCACGAGGTCGACGCCGGACGGCTCGAGCGTGACTGGCAGCGAGACCAGCTCGACGCCCGGGTCTGCGCACTCGTCCTCGACGACCAGGTCCGCCGGAACGCCATCTGCTGGGGCGTCTTCGAGGACTGACGATGCCAGGCCCCCAGCACCGGCCAGGCGGCCACGGGCCCACGCCACACGGCATACGCCATCGGTCGACGTGGCGCGGCTAGCGTGTGGGCCGTGACGACAGACCTGACGGCAGACGAGACCACCGACCACGCCGCGATCCAGGGGATGGTCGACGCGTTCTTCGGGGCGTTCGTCTCGGGGCCCGGCTGCGCCGAGCGGATGGACCTGCTGCGCGGGCTGCTGCTCCCGCGGGCCGTCATCGTGCGCACGTGCGGGATGGAGCCCGCGGTCATGGGTGTCGAGGAGTTCATCGCACCGCGGGAAGCGCTGCTGACCGGCGGCTCGCTCACCGACTTCCGCGAGTGGCCCGCCACGGGGCGCGTCGAGGTCTTCGGCGACATCGCGCACTGGTTCGGCAGCTACGCCAAGGCGGGCACGCAGGAGGGCGAGCCGTTCACCGGGCGCGGGATGAAGACGATCCAGCTCGTCCGCACCGCCGACGGGTGGCGGATCAGCGCAGCCGCGTGGGACGACGAGCGCGAGGGCCTGACGCTGCCGACCGACGCCGGCTGAGACCACCCGGATCCAGCCGGCGCCCGGCTGCGGTTCACTGGGATCGTGGCTGCGCAACGCCTGGGGACCGCGCCCCTGCCGGACGGGACGCGGGTCGCGTATGCCGTCACCGGCGGCGGTCCGTTCCTCGTCGTCGCCCCGGGTTGGCTGAGCCACCTCGAGATGGGGTGGGCCATCCCGGCCGAGCGGATGTTCCACGAGGCGCTGTCGTCCGGACGCACGCTCGTGCGCTACGACCGCCCCGGCTGCGGCCTCTCCGACGCCTACGACGGTCCCCGCAACATGGACCTCGAGGTCGCGACGATCGGTGCCGTGGCCGACGCGGTCGGCGCCGAGCGGTTCGACCTGCTGGGCTGGTCGCTCGGCGCGGCGGCGGCCGTGCAGTGGGCCGCCGAGCGGCCCGAGACCGTGTCGCGGCTCGTGCTCTACGGCGGGTGGCCCACCGGCAGCTCCATCGGTGACGACGACAGCCGGCACCACGTGCTCGGCCTGCTCGCCACCCACTGGGGACTCGGGTCGGACCTGCTCACCGACGTCTTCGCCCCCGACGCGGACGCGGGCACGAGGCGCACGCTGGCTCGCTACCAACGCGCTGCCTCCTCGGCCGAGACGGCGGTCGCGCTGCTGCGTCTCGCCTACGACCTCGACGTCAGCCCGGACCTCAGGCAGGTGGCCGCGCCGACCCTCGTGCTGCACCGGCGCGGCGATCGGGCGGCACCGATCGCCGGGGGACGCACTCTCGCACAGGCGATCCCGGGCGCCGAGCTCGTCGAGCTCGAGGGCCGCTCGCACCTCCCCGCCATCGGCGACGCGCAGTCGGTCGTCGAGCAGGTGCGGCACTTCCTCGGCCTGCCGACGTTGCGCCGGGCCGTGCCGACCGGGCTGACGACGCGCCAGACGGAGGTCGCAGCACTGGTCGCGGAGGGCCTGACGAACCGCCAGATCGCCGACCGGCTCGGCATCACCGAACGGTCCGCCGAGTCGCACCTCGAGCGGATCCGCGTGCGCCTCGGGTTCAGCTCCCGCGCGCAGGTGGCCGCCTGGTACGTCGCCCGGACCCCATAGAAAGAGACCCCGAGAAGTGGGGTAGTTCCACGGCTGTGCTGCTGACTGTCCGTGGACAGCATGAGGAGATGACCCGACGCATCGTGCCCCTCGCCGTCTCCGCCGCCGCCTGGTGCGGCTTCGTCGCCATCACCGCGTGGACGATGGCCTTCCTCGCCGGCGCGCTGCTCCCCCGCACCGTCGACGGCCCGGCACGCACGAGCACCGGTTGGGCCGTCGCCGTCGACCTCGCCCTCCTGCTGCTCTTCGCCCTCCAGCACTCGGTGATGGCGCGCCGCCCGGCGAAGGCCTGGCTCCGGCGCCGGGTCCCGGCCGAGCTCGAGCGCACCACCTACGTACTCGCGACCGACGTCTGCCTCGCCCTCCTGCTGGCGCTGTGGCAACCGTGGGACCAGGTCGTCTGGCACGTCGAGGGGATGGCGGCATACGCCCTCTGGTCGCTGTGCGCGGCGGGCTGGGCCCTCGCGGTCGCGGCGACCTTCGCCGTCGACCACCTCGAGCTGATCGGGCTCAGGCAGGCCGGCTGGGGCGCCCGGACGACCCTGTCCGACGACGGACCCGCGGTGCTGCAGGTCAGCGGGCTCCACGCGATCGTGCGGCATCCGTTGATGACCGGGATGGTGCTCGCGTTCTGGGCCACCCCGCGGATGAGCGCGCCCCACCTGCTCTTCGCCGTCGCCGCGACCGGCTACATCGCCGTCGGGATCGCCTTCGAGGAGCGCGACCTCCGCCGCACGTTCGGGGCGGACTACGACGCGTATGCCGCCCGCGTCCCGGCGCTCGTGCCCGGCCTCCGGCTGGGGCGTGCGGCGCACGTGGCGGCGCCGTCAGGGCGCGACCGGGCCTGACCACCTCGCGGTCGAGGCAGCAGTCACTCGCCGCGGATGCGGTCCGGCTTGAGGAGCACGAGGGCCAGCGCGACGAGCAGACCGGCGACGATGCCGACGACGAGCCCGCGGCCGACGTCCTGGGTCAGCGCGCCGCCCATGAGCCCGGCGAGCGCCCCGATCGACGCGCACCCGGTGAACGTCGCGATCACCTTGGCCCAGAAGGGCGCCTGCACCTGACCTGCCATGCCGCCACAGTAGTCGCGCACGTGTCCCGCGGATGCCTGGCCGCAGATCCGTCGCCCTGTCCCCGCGCTCGGCTAGCGTCTCGGGCATGGTGGTCCACCGGCTCACGGTCGAGCAGGCACGTCGCATCGCGGTGCACGCGCAGCTGCTCGACCTGCCGCGCCCGACCGATCTCGTGCAGACCGTCGAGCGCCTGACCTTCCTCCAGATCGACCCCACCGCGGCCATCGCGCCGAGCGCCGACCTCGTCCTGTGGAGCCGGCTCGGCCGCACCTATGACCCCGCCGACCTGACGAAGACCGTCGAGCACGACCGCACCCTCGTCGAGACCGTCGCCTACGTGCGCAGCCCGACGGACATCCCCGCCGTCATCGCCGAGGTGCGCGAGGCCGAGCCCTACCCCTTCATGGCCACCTGGCTCGAGGCCAACGACTCCTTCCGCCGCGACATCCTCGCCACGCTCGAGGCCGACGGTCCGCTCCTCTCCCGCGACATCCCCGACACGAGCGTCGTCCCCTGGCCCTCGACCGGCTGGACGAACAACCGCAACATCACGAAGATGCTCGAGGCCCTGGCGCTGCGCGGCGAGGTCGCCATCTCCGGACGCAAGGGCCGCCAGCGCTACTTCGACCTCCCCAAGCGCGTCTACCCGCCCGACCTGCCGAGGCTCACGCTCGAGCAGGCCGTCGACCACCGCAACGAGCGCCGGCTCGCCGCCCTCGGGATCGCCCGCGCCACCGGCACCGTCATGCCCGGCGAGGGCAACTACGTCGGCGACGCCGGTGAGCCCGCCGAGGTCGACGGCGTGCCGGGCACGTGGCGCGTCGACCCGGCATACCTCGACGTCGCCGACAGCTTCACGGGCCGGACCGCGCTGCTCAGCCCGTTCGACCGGCTCATCCACGACCGGGTCCGCGCCGAGCAGCTCTGGGGGTTCGAGTACATCCTCGAGATGTACAAGCCCAAGGACCAACGGCGCTGGGGCTACTTCGCGCTGCCGATCCTCCACCACGACCGCCTCGTCGGGAAGCTCGACGCCCAGGCCGATCGCAAGGCCGGCACCCTCGTCGTCAACGCCGTCCACGAGGACGTCCGCTTCACCAAGGCCATCCGGTCCGCCGTCGACCGCGAGATCGCCGACCTCGCGACGTGGCTCGGACTCACCCTCAGCGGCCCCGCCGCGCCCTAGACCCCGCACCACACTGACCTCCAGGAGAGCACCGTGCGCAGGATCGTCGCCTACGTCATCACCTCCCTCGACGGCTCCGTCGACGACCCCACCCGCTGCTTCCCACCCGACGTCGACCCCGACAAGCCGCAGCCGCCGACCTTCGACGACGTCCTCATCGAGCGTGAGACCGCGCTCATCGGGCAGCAGGACGCCGTGCTCCTCGGCCGCCACATGTATGACGAGTGGGCGCGCTACTGGCCGACCTCCGACGAGCAGCCGTTCGCCGACTTCATCAACGGCGTCACGAAATACGTCGTCACCTCCACCCCGCTCACCACACAGTGGGGCGAGGCCGAAGCCGTCCAGGGACCGCTCGCCGACATCGTCCGCGACCTGAAAGCCTTGCCCGGCAACGACATCGGCGTCCACGGCAGCATTCAGCTCGCGCAGTCACTCCTGGCCGAGGGTCTGGTCGACGAGCTGCATCTCGCCGTCGCGCCGGTCCTCGACCCCGAGGGCCGCCGCCTCTTCGACGGCCTGCCCGAGCTGCAGCGCCTGACCCTCGTCAGCGCGACTCCCACGCCCGGCGGGGCCCTCTGGCTCGTCTACCGCCCTGCCTCCCCGGTCTCGTAGGCGCGCCGCCGACCCAGGGTCCCGCTGACGCGGTAGCCGCGCATCGCCCGCTGCGACTGCGCCGAGAGGATCGACCCGTCGCTCTGGTGCGAGAGCACCGACAGGCGCGACATGTTCGACAGCAGCGACGCCATGCTCATCGACGACCCGACCGACAGGAACGACGCGAACGACCCGACGCTGCTGATCGAGAGCACCGACCCCACGCTCCCGATCGAGAGCACCGACCCCGTCGACCCGATCGACAGGAACGAGTCCCGCGACGCGATCGACCACTTCCCCGTGCGCGATGTCGCCATGACCGCAGCCTAGGCACGCGTACCCAATTCCGATGGCGTATGCCGTCCCGCCCGCTCTCCGAGGTATCACCCCCTCCGCCCGCTCCTCCTCTCCTGCAACGGCGGCGCCCCGCGCCACACGGCATACGCAGACCCCTCAGGAGCACCTCGTGAGCAGCACGTTCGCCTTCACCGTCCACCCGCGGGCCCGCCTCGGCGAGGACCTCGCCCGCGTCTGGTCGCCGCTCGGCCGTGTGCCGGACCCCGTCTACGACACCGCCCTGCGCCGGCTCCCGCTGCGCCCGATCTCCATGGCCGGCATACACATCGGCGGCGCGCACGTCGGCCACGTCGTGCTCGTGCCCTTCGGGGCGCGCCACCTGCTCACCTCCCCCAGCGAAGGCCGGGCCCGCGTTCACCGTGCGGTCGACAAGGCCCGCGCCCTCGGCTGCGACGTCGTGGGGCTCGGCGCCCTGACCGCCACGGTGACCGCGGGCGGGGTCTCGCTCCGCGGCCGCACCGACATCGGCGTGACGAACGGCAACGCCTTCACCGCAGCGATCGTCGACGACCAGGCCCGACGCCTGCTGCGCGACGCCGTCGACCACGCCTCCGATCCGCACGTCGCCATCGTCGGGGCCACCGGCAGTGTCGGCGCCGCCGTGACCCGGCTGCTTGCCCGCGACCGCGCCGCCGCCCGGCTCACCCTCGTCGCCCGGTCGACGGGACGGCTCGACGCGCTCGCCGCCGACGTCGGCCGCCAGGTCCCGACGACGACCGCCACGACGATGGACGCCGTCGCGACGGCTGACCTCGTCATCCTGCTCACCGCCTCCGCCGACGCGCTCCTCGAGGCGCGGCACCTCGCGCCCGACGCGGTCGTGCTCGACGCGACCCAGCCGCGCAACACCTCGCCGACCCTCGTCGACGAGCGGCCCGACGTGCTCGTCGTCGACGGCGGAGTCGTCGACATCCCCAGCCTGCGCCTCGTCGGCGGCAACATCGGCCTGCCCGACGGCCGCTCCTACGCCTGCTTCGCCGAGACCGCCCTCCTCGCCCTGACCGGCCACCGGGGCCACTTCTCCATCGGGGTGCCGACGCTCGAGCTCGTCGACCGGACCCGTGGCATGGCCGCCGACCTCGCCCACCTCGGCTTCCGGGCCGCGGAGCCGACGAGCTTCGGCCGCTCCGTCACCGTCGGCCGCACCGCCACCACCACGGTCTCCACGATGGCGGTGGCGTCATGACGACGCTCGTCCGCGGCGGCCACCGCGCCCGACACCGCGTCGTCCTCCTCGGCGGCGGCTACGTCACCCTCCACGCGTATGCCGGCCTCATGCGTCACGCCGGACGTGCCGTCCGCGCCGGCGACGTCCAGGTCGTCGTCATCAGCACGGACGACGCACACAGCTTCCACGGCTTCACCGGGGAGGTGCTCGCGGGCCTGCTGCCCTTCGACCGGACGCGCACGCCGCTCGTCGACGCGATGCCGCACGCGCACGTCGTCCTCGGCCGCGCGACGGCGATCGACGCCGACCGGCGGGTCGTGCGCTACGTGCTCGCCGACGACGAGGCGGGCCGGCACGTCGACCCGCAGCACGACTCGGACTCGGACTCGGGCTCGCACTCGGACGCGAACTCCGACCCACACCACGAGCGCGTCCTCGACTACGACGCCCTCGTCGTCGGCACCGGGGGCCGCGAGCCCGCGACCGCGGTGCCCGGCCTGGCCGAGCACGGCTTCACCCTGCGAGCGCCCGGCGACATCGCCGTCCTCACCGAGCGGGTCCGAGAGGCGGCGGCGCACCGTGGCCTCCGCCGACACACGGTCGTCGTCGCCGGAGGCGGGATGGCCGGGGTCGAGATGGCGGCGGCCGTCGCCGACCTCGGCGGGGCGCGCGTTCGCGTCGAGCTCGTCCACTCCGGCGACGCGATCCTCCCCGAGCTGCGTGACGAGCAGCCCCGTCTGGCCCGCCGTGCCGAGCAGGAGCTGAGGCGTCTCGGTGTCCGGGTCCGGCTGGGAGTGCGCCTCGCGTCGGTGACGGAGGACCACGCATACCTCTCCGACGGGACGAGTCTCCCGGCGACCACCGTCATCGCGACCATCGGACAGCGCCCCGTGCACGTCCCGGGGCTCGACGCCCACCGCGACCCGCGCGGCCGGCTCGTGACGCGCCCCGACCTCGCCGTGGTCGACGGGGTCTGGGCTGCCGGCGACGCGGCGTGCGTCGTCCACCCCACGACCGGCGAACCCGTCCCGGCCAACGCGCTGTGGGCGATCAAGGGCGGCGAGCACGTCGGCCGCAACCTCGCGCGGACGCTGCGTGGTCGCCCGACCCGGCCCTTCGCCTACCGCGGTCTCGGCCAGGCGGCCTCCTTCGGGGTCGGCCGCTCGATCTCCGAGCTCTACGGCATCCCCTTCACCGGCTGGGTGGCGTGGGTGCTGCGGCTGACCTTCTTCCTGCGCTTCATGCCGTCGCGGCGCAAGGCGGCGCAGGTCGTGACCGATTTCGCCCGCCATGCCGCACACGGCCGCAACGCTCCGGCACCCGCCGGGCCAGCGGTCGCCGAGCCCGCGGTCGCCGACCTCGCCGCCGCCCGCACTGCCTAGCGCGACCCGGTCGTCCATTCGCGCGGGGGCGGATGTCGCCGGAGTGTCGAGATGCGAGGGCGCCGTTCGACGTGGTGGCATGACGACCACCTCAGGAGGAGCCATGACCACGCAGCCCATGACTGGCAACCCCGCCAGCCCCGCACCCAAGGGCCCGGCGTCCTACTTCCCGTCGATCGAGAAGACCTACGGCCAGCCGATCGAGCACTGGATCGGCCTCGTCCGCGAGCAGCACGCCGCCGGCACGGTCAGGCACGGCGAGCTCGTCGCCTGGCTCAAGACCGAGCACGGCCTCGGGCACGGCCACGCCAACGCCGTCGTCGCCCACACCCTCGGGCTCATCGAGGCCGAGGCGTGACCGAAGTCCACGTGACCGAGCCGAGCCACCACGAAGAGCCGAGCCACCCCACCGAGCCGAGCCACGTCAGCGAGACGCGAGCCGCCTACGACACGGTCGCCGTCGACTACGCGAGCCTCCTCGAGGGCGAGCTCGCACGCAGCCCGCTCGACCGGGCGCTGCTCGGGCACTTCGCGGAGCTCGTCGGCCTCGAGGGCGGCGGCCCGGTCGTCGACGTCGGCTGCGGACCGGGTCGTATCACCGGCCACCTAGCGAGCCTCGGGCTCGACGTCAGCGGCATCGACCTCTCGCCGGGCATGGTCGCCGAAGCGCAGCGGCGGCACCCCGACCTCGACTCCCGCACCGGGAGCCTCGCCGCGCTCGACCTTCCCGACGCCTCGGTCACGGGCGTCGTCGCCTGGTACTCGATCATCCACACGCCCCCTGACCTGCTCCCCGAGGTCTTCGCCGAGCTCCACCGGGTCATCCGGGCGAACGGCTTGCTGCTGCTCGCCTTTCAGGCCGGCGGCTTCTCGGTGCGGCACGAGCAGGCCTACGGCCACGCGGTCACCTTCGAGGCCCACCGCCACGACCCGGACGGCGTCGCCGCACAGCTGGCCGACGCCGGCTTCCGCGTCACCGTTCGCACCGACCGGGTCCCGCAGGACTACGAGAAGACGCCCCAGGCCTTCCTCCTCGCCCGCCGCGGCTGAGCCTCGCCGCCGCAGAGGCTGTCCAACGTTCGGAAGGAATCCGCCGATCCGGGAGTTGTCGCTGAGGACGGCCCAACCGGGGCCCGACCGATGAGGAGCTCAGCGTGCGTGCGATCTGGAACGGCAAGGTCATCGCCGAGAGCGACGACACCGTCGTCGTCGAGGGCAACCACTACTTCCCCCGCGAGTCCGTCGACGACAGCGTGCTCGTCGACAGCAGCACGCAGACGACGTGCCCGTGGAAGGGGGAGGCGTCGTACTTCTCGGTCGCCGTCGACGGAGACACCAACCGCGACGCCGCCTGGTACTACCCGACGCCCAAGAGCGCCGCAGCCGAGATCAAGGATCGCGTCGCCTTCTGGCGCGGCGTCACCGTCACCGACTGAGCGCCGCCACGACACTCACGCCCGGTGGCGCGCCGCGAGCGCCCGGGCGACCCGCTCGATGAGGTCGTAGGGCACCGGGTCCTTGTAGAAGAACTGCACCGTGTCCTTGGCCGCCCGGTGCGGCGCGATCTCGGCCTCGAGATCGGGGTCGAGCTCGCCCACCGGGTAGAGCCCGACGTGCTTCTTCCACCCCGCGAAGTGGATGCCGTAGCGGTCGGCGAACATGATGGCCGGCATGCCGTAGCGGATCTTCTCCTCGCCGCCGGGCACCGCCCGCCGGAGCGCGGCATGCACCTGCTCGAGCACCTGCCGGGGCCCGTCAGGAAACCCGTGGACGTAGGCGTCGACGCTCGTCGGTGCGCCCGGAGCCTTCGCGTCGGGCGTGGTGTCTGTCGCGGTGTCGGGCGTGGTGTCGGGCGTGGTCTCCGGCTCGCTCATCGGTCCCCCTCGTGCCCTTCATGGCTGCTGCGTCGTCCCTCGCCAGTGTGACCCACTCGGGGCCCGGCGACCATGGTCCATTCGCCGGACAGGGCGGTGCCGATCACCTACGGTGAGCCGATCACCAGGGGATCAGGGAGCACGATGCGCAGTCGCAGGACCAAGGGACTCGTCACGGTCGCGGCTCTCGTCGCGCTCGCGGCGATCGGCGGCAACGCCGCACGAGGGTCGGACGAGATCGCGCCCACGGGCGCGGGTGCGTCGCCCGTCGTGACCGTGACGAGCACGCCGGCGCCGAGCGTGACGACCGACGGGGACGCAGCACGACGCGCCGCCGAGGCCACCGCCGACCAGGCTGCTGCTGACCAGGCTGCTGCTGACCAGGCTGCTGCGGACCAGACTGCTGCGGCGAAGAAGGCGGCGGATGCCAAGGCTGCCGCCGCTCGCGCCGCCGCGGCCACGGTCGCGGCCGACCAGGCTCGGGCCGCTGCGGCGGCGAAGGCCACGGCGTCTGCCGCCACGTGGGCGGTCACGAAGGTCGTCGACGGGGACACGATCTGGGTCTCGCGCTCGGGGGTCTCCCGCAAGATCCGCTTCATCGGCATCGACACCCCCGAGACCGGCCAGTGCGGCTTCACCGAGGCCCGCAACGCGCTGCGCGGCATCATCGGGGGCCAGCGCGTCACCCTCACCGCGGGTGCCCGGGACGACGTCGACCGCTACGGCCGACTGCTGCGCTACGTCGACGTGAACGGCGTCGACGCGGGCCTACGCCTCGTCAAGCAGGGGTATGCCGTCGCCCGCTACGACTCGCGCGACGGCTACGGCTCGCACACCCGGGAGGCGGCCTACGTCCGCGCCGACGCGGCAAGCCCCAAGGCGGCCTGCGCCGACCCCGGTGCCGGCACGTCCAGCGGCAGCACGGGCGGCAGCGGGTTCACCGGGTCCTGGCCGCTGGCCGGCGACACGTATCCCTGCCCGCAGTCGCGCCCGGTCAAGGGCAACGAGAACTCGATGATCGCCCACGAGCCCGGCGACCGGTACTACACCGTGACGAAGCCCGAGCAGTGCTTCGCGACGATGGCCGACGCCGAGGCGGCCGGCTTCCGCCCCGCCAAGGTCTGACCGTGCGGCGACCGTTGTCGGGAGGACGCCGCGGTCACCCGGTCCCGCGCCCCACGTCGGAGCTCCACCAGCGGGAGCAGTGACGCAGGGCGCGCGTGATGATGCACCCGGTGCCTCAGTCGTCGAGCTCGAGGATGCAGGCGGTCCCGACGTCGACGAAGCCGACCCGGCGGTAGATGTCGGCAGCCGCATCCGATCCGGCCGACAGGAAGACGATCTCGACGCCCTGCTCGCGGCAGGCGGCGACGAGGGTGCTCGTGATCGCCGTGCCGTGACCGCGGCCTCGGTGACCCGGGGGCACGGCGATGCCCATGAGCTCGGCGACGTCACCACGCGGAGCCGCCGACCCGGCGCCGCAGAGGCGGTTGCCCTCGAACGAGGCGACGACGAGGAGGTCTCCGCGCTCCATGAGCTCGGGCCGTTTGCCCGGGTCCTTCGGCTCCACCTCGTCGCGCCCGGCGAAGCCCGCAGACACCGCGCCCATGGCCAGCGACAGGTGCGGCTCGGCCGGGTTCAGCGCCCGGGCCCGTGGGTCCGCCGCCACCGGGACGTCCGACGGCATGACGAGCAGCGGGTAGCGGTGCGGCTCGTGGCCGGCCGCACGCACCGCAGGCAGCAACGACGGCGTGACCTCGTCGACCCACTCGACGGCACGCGGCACCTCGAGCTCGCGCTGGGTCTCGAGCACACGGCATACGTCATCGGCGCTGAAGGCGCCCCGGCCACCCAGCCGGGGGCGCGCGTAGAACTGCCACCCCGTGCCCTCCTCGGCGACGAAGAGGGTGAAGGGCCCGACGTCCATGGCGCGGGCGACGGCGCGCGGGACGCAGTCGTAGTACGCCTCGATGCGGTCCAGCCGCGCCTCGTGAGCTCGCCCCATGGCGCCACCATGACAGTCCGCGGCACGCGCGAGCGACCGGATTATGGCGTCAGCGCCGCACCGGGTAGACGAGGTGCGTGACCCGCTCACCCTCGACGACCGTGGTCGGGTCGCCGAGCACGACCTGGCCGGCGGCCTCGGTGAAGTACGGACGCCCGACGCCCAGGAAGCACGGCACGAGGTCGATCGCCACCTCGTCGAGCAGACCCTCGGCGAGGCACTGGCTCGCGATCTCACCGGCCGCGACACCCACGGCGGAGTCACCCGCGACCTCGCGCGCCCGGGCCACCGCGTCGTGGACGCCGCCCGTCACGAACTCGACGGTCCCGCCGGGATAGCCCCAGCCTTCGGGCGGCTCGTGGGTGAGCACGACGACCGGGACCCCGAGCGGATGCCGGCCCTTCCATCCGTCGGTGATGTCGAAGAGGTGCCGGCCGACGACGAGCGCGCCGAGGCTGCCGGCCCACGACCGCCAGTAGTCCGCGTCGGTCCGGGTCAGGTGGAAGGTCATGTCACCGCCGGCCGACTCCCACGGCACATCGCCGGCCTCGTACCAGTCGAAGAGCGGACCGACCTCGTCGTCCGGACCGGCGACGAACCCGTCCAGCGACATCGATGCCGATGACACGACCTTGCCCATGGTGCTCTCCTGTCTGCGAGGTGCTCGTCCACCAGTGCGGCCCCAGCGCTCAGCGGCGGCCCCGGCGGGTGCGAAGGTAGTCGGCGACGACGTACTCCCCGAGCCGCGAGATGTCGGGCGTGAAGACGCGCCCACCCGCCCGCCGGGCCACGGCGTCGACGAAGCGCGCCAGCCCCGGGTCGTCGCCGAGCATGAAGATGTTGAGCTGGGCCCCCGAGCGCCGCAGCTCGTCGACCTGCGCCACCGTCGCGCGCACGGTCTCCTGCGTCGCCGGCCAGTGGAAGGTCGGGCGCCCGTCCACCTCGATGTGCGCCGTCGGCTCACCGTCGGTGACGACGAGGACGACCGGCTCCGCGTCCGGGTGCCGCCGCAGGTGCCGCGAGGCGAGCATGAGCGCGTGCTGGAGGTTGGTGCCCTGCACCCACTCCGGCTCGGCCTCAGTGAGCTCCGTCGGCGTGAGCGTACGGGCCGCGAGGTTGAAGCCGATGATCTGCAGCGCGTCGTGCCGGAAGCGGGTCTGCACGAGGTGCGAGAGCGCGAGCGCCGTCTGCTTCATCGGCCCCCACCGGCCCTCCTGCATCATCGAGAACGACATGTCGACGCACAGCGCGACCGCCGCCACCGAGCGCCGCTCCGTCTCTGCCACCTCGAAGTCCTCGACGAGCAGCTCGACCCCACCGCCCGAGGCCGTGCTCCGTCGGGCCGCGTTGCGCTGCAAGGCGTTCGACACGGTGCGCACCGTGTCGATGGGCAGCTCGTCGCCGAACTCCCACTGACGGGTGAGCCCGGTCGGCTCGTCGGCCTGACCCGCCGCGCGGTCGTCGTGGTCGCCGCGGCCGGCCGCCTCGACGCGGTCGAAGACCCGCTTGAGCGCGGTCTCGCCGAGGCGTCGCACGGCACGCGGCGTGAGTCGCAGGCCGTCGTCCCCGCGGGAGACGTAGCCCTGGCGTTCGAGCTCGCGCTCGAGCTGGCGGAGGGCCTCCATGTCACGGGCGGCGTCGGCGCCGAGGTACTGCTCGAGCCGCTCGACGTCGACGTCGTCGAGGGTCGCGCCGAAGTAGCCCTGACCGAGCTGCTCGCCGAGCTGCTCGAGATCGGCGAGCTCGGCGACCGCCCCGACAGCCTCCCCGTAGCCCATCGGCTCGCCGCCCTGACCCGGCTGCACGGGGCTGCGCCGGTCGAGACCGGGCCGCAGGGCGCGCAGGTTGTCGGAGAGCTGCGCCATCTGCGACGCGAGGTCGGGGTCGCCGAGGGCGTCGGACATGAGCTGGCCGAGCTGCTCGCGCTGCTCGGGGGTCAACGAGGCCATGAGCCGGTCTGCTGCGGCCTGTCGCCGGGCCAGGGCGTCGATGAGCTCGTCGACGTTCTCGGGGTGCTCCGGGAAGAGGTCGCCGTGCTTGTCCATGAAGTCGCGGAACTGGTCCTCGGTGTCCTCGTCACGGGCGTGGGCGGCGAGGAGCTGGTTGAGGTCGGCGAGCATGTCCTTGACCGCCTGCATCGCCTGGGGGTCGTTGCCCGACAACGCCTGCTTGAGCCCCTCGAACTGCGCCCCGACGACCTCACGCTGGAGCATCTGCTGGATCTGCTCGTACGTCTGCTGCGCCTCGGGCGAGTGCCACGCGTAGTCCCCGAGCGCGCGGACCGCGCCGGCCACGTCGTCGGGGATCGTCGCGAGGTCCATCTCGGCCAGCCGGGCGTCGTCACCGTCCTCACCGGCGAGGGTGTCGCGCTCCTCGGCGAGCGCCTGGTCGAGCATGGCGCGCACCTGGTCGAGGGTGCCGCCGAGGTCGCCGCGCCGACGCGCAGCCTCCCGCAGACGGCGTACGCGGTCAGCGAGGTCGTCGAGGCCGCGACGTCCGTCCATGCCCCGTCGCATGAGCTCGCGCAGCGCCTCCCGCAGGGAGCCACCGGCGAGGACGTCGTGCCCGACGTCGTCGAGGGCCGAGCGGACGTCGAAGGGCGGCGCGAGCGGGTCGGGCCCACCGGACCACGGCGCATAGCGGTAGCGGCCGTGCTGCTCGCCGCTGTCACGGGGACTCATCGCTCCACGCTACGTCCGGCCCCCACCGGTGTCGACGGCGCCGGCCGGGTCAGCCCGGCGCGCCCGGCTGACCCGGGCTCATCCCGGTGCACCGACCATCGCGAGCACGACGGACGCGCCGACGAGGATCCCGGCCCCGACGACCTGGCTCGCCATGAGCAGCGACCACGCCTGGATGCCCGGGAGCGTGTCGGCTCCGGTGCGCAGGCGGGTGACGAGCACGTCGTCGAGGTGGCGGCGCCCGTGGTCGGCGATGACGACCATCGCGACGAAGACGACGGCCTTGAGCAGCATGACGAGCCCGTAGGTGGACGACACGAGGGTGTAGAGGTCGGTCGACCCGGACAGCACGAGCACCCCGCTCGACACGAGGACCGTGACGACGCAGCCGATCGTCATGCGCGAGAACGACCGCACGTGCGATGACAGCAGGTTGAGGTCGCGCATCGGCAGGCCGGCCACGGCGATGACGACGGCGCCGCCGAGCCAGACGGCTGCCGCGACGACGTGGGCGAGGAGGGCTGCGAGGACGACGGGTCCTCGAGGCGCGTCCGAGCCCACCGGCGGCGCGAGGAAGGTCGCCGACAGGGCGACGACGGCCGCACCGGCCCAGACCCGGCGTCCGCCCGTGATCGGCTCGGCGACGAGGTCGGCGAACCAGGCGGCGAGCGCGGCGAGCACCGCGAGACGGACGAGCACCGAGGCCCACACCTCGCGCGGCACCTCGCCCGGCTCGAGACCGGCCGCGACGACGAGCAGGACCGGGCTGAGCACGGTGGCGACGGCCAGCACCCAGAGGCCGACGTCGACGAGGAGCAGCTGCTTGCGGTCGTACCGGCCGTTCGGGGCGACGGTCACCCAGAAGGCGAGCGGGCCGGCCACGAGCACGAAGCCGACGAGCGCCGTGGCCTCGTCGAGGAAGAGCAGGGCATCGCGCAGCGCGGCAGCCATCACGGCCTCGGCAGGTCGAGCTGGAGGACGACGACGTCACGCACGGCCGGCAGCGGGTCACGCAGCGACATCGCGCCCGCGACGCCGTCGGCGCACGCCTGAGCGTCCCCGGTCAGTTGCGGGCAGGTCAGGTTGAGCACGGCGCCCCCCGTGGTCGTCACGACGACCGGCGTGGTCCCGGTCGTCGTGAGCGGCGCGAGGGCGGCGAGCGCCCGTCCCGTCGTCGAGGGGACGCTGCGCACGGTCACCCCGGTCAGGACGTAGCGCAGCTCGAGACGCGAGGCCGGCTGCGCGAGGTCGACCGACCGCCGGGTCGAGACCGTGCCGCTGCCGATCGAGACCGGCTGCCCACCGATCGAGACCTGCACGGCGGTCGCGGCAGGGCGGGACGCCGTGAAGTCAGGGCCGGCCGGGCGCAGGTCCGGCGGGCGCAGCTCGAGACGCGTGATGACCCCGCCGAGCACCACTTGCTCGTAGACCTCGAGCGTGCCGTCGGCTGACGGGGTCACCGACAGGTGCACCCCCGTTTCCGTGAGGCCAGGGCCTGTCGAGGCCACGGGCGACGTGGCGGGAGGTGGCGTGGTCGGCACGGACGCAGTGGGGGGCGGCACTGACCCGGGCGCCTGGCCTGGGGTCTGTGTCCCGCCTCCGCCAGGTGCGCCGGAGCCCGGTGTTTGGCCCGAACCCGGGACGGTCGATCCCGTGGCCTCCACCACCTCTACGCCGAACGAGCCTGCGACGGCGGACGCCTCGGGCGCGCGCCCCCAGGCCCACACCGCTCCACCGACGAGGGCGAGCGGCAGCCCCACTCCTGCGACGTAGCGGCGCAGGACGACGATGCTCCTGTCGCGCACGACCCCCATGCGTCAGTTCCCCTCTCCGGCCCATGATTCGTCCCCACGTGAGCCGCCCCGGTCCATCGAGTGTGACCTATATTCGGTGCCTTGAGGTCGATCAGAAGGGGGTCTTCTGCGGCCGAGAGCTCTCACCAGGGGGGTGGAGTCAGATGAACGCACGTCGTGCGGTCTCGATGACCGCGGCACTCGTGACGGCAGCCGGTCTCGCCACATGGGCGGGCGCGGCGAGCGCCGCCGAGCCGGGGGCGACGGTCTTCGTCGTCCAGGGCCTGCCCGGACGTACGGTCGACGTCGCGGTCGACGGCACGTCGGCAGCCCGTGGACTCGCGGGTGCGACCCTGTCCGAGGCCATCGGCCTCACGCCCGGTCGACATTCGATCTCGTTCTCCAGCAACGGATCCCCGATCCTGTCGCGCTCCGTCGACGTCAAGGCTGGGTCGAGCACCGACGTCGTGCTGCACCTGCCCGTCGACCCGAAGGGACCGGCGACCGTCACGGTCTACGACAACTCGACGGCGGCCATCCCGGCCGGCAAGGCGTCGCTGACGGTGGCCCACACGGCCGCGGTGCCACCGGCGGACGTCCGGGTCGAGGGCAAGGTGCTCTTCGCCAACATCGCGAACGGTGAGGCGCTTAACCTCGTCGTCCCGGGTGGCACCTATTCCGTCGACATCGTGCCGGCCGGCGCGACGTCCCCGGTCGTACTCGGACCGCTCGACCTCCCGGTCAAGGCGGGCTCGCTCACCCGCGTCTTCGCCGTCGGCGACCCGTCGAGCTCGACGATGCGGGCCGTCGTGCAGGTGCTCCCGGCCGGGAGCACCGGCACGGGTGCACCGGACCTCGTCGACACCGGCAGCGGTGGGCAGGCAGGCGATCTGGGGTCCCCGCCGTTCGGCGTCCTCCTTGCTCGGTGACCGGGCGCCGTTCACCGGCAGGGCGACTCGTCGCGGCAGGCGTCGCGACCCTCGCTCTCGCAGGGTGCGCAGGGTCGGTCGGGTCCGATGAGTCGGTGGCGGCGAGGGCGGCCGCGACAGACGCGGCCACGACGGCGTCGGCCGGCGGGTCGGCGACGGCTGAGCCGGTCCCACCGGCGCGGGTCGCCCGGACGGCCGCGAGCGAGCGGGTGCGTTTCCGGCCGGAGCGCGTTGAGCTCCCCCACGGGGCGAGCGCACCCGTCGACCCGGCCGCCACCGTCGACCGGGTCCTCGCCGTGCCGGCCGACATCCGGCGGGTCGGCTGGTGGGACGGCAGCGCCTGGGCCGGCGACCCCTTCGGCTCGACCGTCGTCGCCGGCCACCTCGACGCGCCGGGTCAGGGACTCGGCTTCTTCGAGCAGCTGACCGGGCTCCGGCGCGGTGACGTCGTCACCCTGACCGGCTCTGGGCACCGCGCGGCCTATCGCGTGACCGAGGTCGAGGCGGTGCGCAAGTCCGCGATCGACGCGACGAGCCCGATCTTCGACCAGACGGGTGGGCACCGTCTCGTCCTCATGACGTGCGCGGGCCACTTCGACCGGTCGACCCGCAGCTACGACGAGAACCTCGTCGTCACCGCCGTCCCCGACGGCCCGGCCCGCTGACCAGCGTCCACCAGGGCGTCGACCAGGCCGCCGACCGACTCACGCCCCGTAGACGGTACGGCCGGCGACGGAGTCCTTGTCGATGCGTCGCGTCAGGTGCAGTCCCTCGAGCACGAACTCGACTGCGGCAGCGACCTGCCCGGGGGTCGCGTCGTCGCCGTGCCCGAGGCGGTCGAGCACCTTGGACAGGCCCGGCACCGGGCCCACCTGCGCAAGCAGGTCGGCGCCCGGCACGAGCTCCCCGGTCTCGACGACGGCGCCCTCGGCGAAGAGGTTCGTGAAGCCGGTGAGGTCGAGGCCCGCGAGGCGCGAGCGGTAGGTCTCTGCGACGGCGAGGCGCAGCAGGTGCGTCAGCACGTCGCGCTCCCGGCCCTCCTCCCCCATCTCGAACTCGACCTTGCCGAGCAGGGTCGGCACGACGGTGGGGACGTCGCAGACGCGCGCGACGGCATACGCCTCCCCGGAGCGCGCGGCGCGGCGCAGCGCGGAGCCGGCCACGCCCTCGGCCCCCGCGATGGCGAACCGCGCGGAGACACCGGAGCGCTGGTCGACGGCCGACGACTCGCGCAGCCCGCGGGTGAAGCGGGCGACGACCTCGAGGAGGTGCTCGGGCACGTCGGCGACGAGCACTGACTCCTGCGCGATGAGGGCGACCTCGTCGCTGACCTCGGTCGGGTAGTGGGTGCGGATCTCGGCGCCGAAGCGGTCCTTGAGCGGCGTGATGATGCGGCCGCGGTTCGTGTAGTCCTCGGGGTTGGCCGTCGCGACGAGGAGGATGTCGAGGGGCAGCCGCAGCGAGTAGCCGCGGATCTGGATGTCGCGCTCCTCGAGCACGTTGAAGAGGGCGACCTGGATGCGCTCGGCGAGGTCGGGCAGCTCGTTGAGGCCGAAGATGCCACGGTTGCTGCGCGGCACGAGGCCGTAGTGCACCGTCTCGGGGTCGCCGAGCGTGCGGCCCTGCGCGACCTTGACGGGATCGACGTCGCCGACGAGGTCACCGACGCTCGTGTCGGGCGTCGCGAGCTTCTCGGTGTAGCGCTCGCTGCGGTGGCGCCACGCGACGGGCAGGTCGTCGCCGAGCTCGGCGGCGAGCCGGCGGCAGCGGGCGCACGACGGCGCGTGCGGGTCGTCGCCGATCTCGCACCCCTCGACGACGGGACTCCACTCGTCGAGCAGCCCGGAGAGCGTGCGCATGAGGCGGGTCTTGCCCTGGCCGCGCTCGCCGAGCAGGACGAGGTCGTGGCCCGCGAGCAGCGCCGTCTCGAGCTCGGGCAGGACGGTCTCCTCGAAGCCCACCATCCCGGGGAAGGCGTCGTCGCCCGCGCGCAACCGGGCCAGGAGGTTCTCGCGGATCTCGCTCTTGACGCTGCGGTGGACGTGGCCGCTGTCGCGTAGCTCGCCGAGGGTGGTGGCACGACCGGTGTCGGGGTGGGTCATTGCTTCACGCTACGTCCGACTCCCGACCCTGTCGAAGGGTGCGTCGAGGGCTGGTCCGGCATCGCCCTGCACGAGCCACTGCCAGGGCCCGTGACGCCGGCTCGCGCCCCTCGTTGAACGCGTGGTGTCCGGCGCTGCCCTGCTTCCGTATGCCGTGTGCCCGGATCCGCCGGGACGCGTGACGTGCGCGAGGTGTCGTCGTGCGCGCCCGGGCGGTCCTCCGTTCAGTCGGTGGAGGACTCGGCGCGGTCTCCGGCCCAGTCGGTGTGGAAGGTGCCCCCGCGATCGACGCGCGTGTAGGTGTGCGCGCCGAAGTTGTCGCGCAGCGCCTGGATGAGCGCGGCCGGCAGACGGTCGCGGCGCAGGCCGTCGAAGTAGGCGAGCGACGACGCGAAGGCCGGCGCCGGGACGCCGCGCTCGGCCGACACGGCGACGACGCGGCGCCAGGCCTGCACCCCGTCGCCGATGGCGTCGGCGAACCACGGCGCGGTCAGCAGCGTCTCGAGGTCGGGCTCGGCGGCATACGCCTCCTTGATGCGGTCGAGGAAGCGGGCGCGGATGATGCAGCCACCGCGCCAGATCGTCGCGACCTCACCGAGGTCGAGGTCCCAACCGTGCTCCTCCGAGCCGGCGGCGAGCTGGTCGAAGCCCTGGGCGTAGGCGACGATCTTCGAGGCGTAGAGGGCGGCCCGGACGTCGTCGACGAAGGCGTCGCGCTCGACGTCGCGCTGCGTGGCGGGGTCGAGGTCGGCGAGGTCCGTGAAGGTCTCGCGCACCGCGGCGCGCTGGCTCGTGTGGCCCGACAGGCTGCGCGCGAAGGTCGCCTCAGCGATGCCCGTGACGGGGACGCCGAGGTCGAGGGCGCTCTGCACGGTCCAGCGGCCGGTGCCCTTCTGCTCGGCCGCGTCACCGACGACGTCGACGAACGGCTTGCCCGTCGAGGCGTCGGTGTGGGCGAGCACGTCGGCGGTCATCTCGATGAGGAAGGACTCGAGGTCGCCCTCGTTCCACTCTCGGAAGACGTCGGCGATCTCGGCGGGCTCGAGACCGAGGACGCTGCGGAGCAGGTCGAAGGACTCGGCGATGAGCTGCATGTCGGCGTACTCGATGCCGTTGTGGACCATCTTGACGAAGTGGCCGGCGGCGTCGGGGCCGAGGTGCGCGGCGCACGGCGTCCCGTCGACCTGCGCGGCGATCGACTCGACGACCGGAGCCAGGCGCTCGTAGGCGTGGTCGGACCCGCCGACCATGATCGAGGGACCGTTGAGCGCGCCCTCCTCGCCGCCCGAGACGCCCATGCCGACGAAGTGGATCCCCTGGTCGGAGAGAGCCTTCTCCCGTCGGAGCGTGTCGGCGAAGTGCGCGTTGCCGGCGTCGACGACGATGTCGCCCTCGTCGAGCAGCGGCACGAGCTCGTCGATGACGGCGTCGGTCGGGCCACCCGCCTTGACCATGACGATGATGGCTCGCGGCTTCTGGATCGCGGCCACGAAGTCCTCGACCGTCTCGGCGGGGACGAAGTCGCCCTCGTCGCCGAACTGCTCGACGAGGCTCGTCATCCGCGAGGTCGTGCGGTTGTGGACCGCCACCGTGTGGCCGTGGCGGGCGATGTTGCGAGCGAGGTTGCGACCCATGGTCGCGAGGCCGGTGACGCCGATCGTTGCGCGTGTGTCCATGTGGGCGGCAACCTCCCCGGCGACCGGTCCATTCCGCGGTGTCCACCCACCGGGCCGGACGGCACAGCCTCCGATGGGGTTGAGTGGTGCCATGGAGACGGACGCGCAGCGGATCCGCGGGCTCGCCGAGGGGTTGACGACAGCGCTGGCCCGGCCGGTCGGCGCCAGTGACGAGATCGCCGGCGCCCTCGAGGAGAGCGTGGCCGCGCTGCGCCGGCTCGCGGACGTCGTCGAACGGCACTCCGATGCCGCCGCGACCTCCGGGCGCCCCGCTCCGGTCGAGGTCGTCGCGCCCGTGCTCGGTGTCGACGGGTGCACCGCCGGCTGGGTGGGCGCGCTGCTCGAGCCCGGCGCCCCACGTCCGCGCATCCTCGTCGCCCCGACGATCGCCGAGCTCGTCGTCATGGTGCGCGAGTCGACCGGCATCCGAGTCGTCGGCATCGACATCCCGATCGGCCTGCCGGACAGCACGATCCGCCAGGCCGACGTCCTCGCACGCAAGGCACTGCCCGGCAAGGCGTCGTCGATCTTCTCGACACTGACCCGCACCGCCTACGGGGAGGCCACGCGTCTGGACGCCGACGCCGTCAACCGTGGCCTCGTCGGCCAGGGCGTGGGTGCCCAGGCGTTCGCCCTGCGCGACAAGATCGTCGAGGTCGACTCCTGGCTGCGCACGCGCCCCACCGTGACGGTGCTCGAGGTCCATCCGGAGGTGTCGTTCGCGACGATGACCGGCGCACCGATCCTCGCGAGCAAGAAGACCGACGACGGACGCGACCAGCGGCTCGCAGCGCTCGCGGCCGCGGGCATCGCGCGCCCGTCCGTGCTCCAGGGCCAGGGGTATGCCGCCGACGACGTCCTCGACGCCTGCGCGGTCGCGTGGTCGGCCGCGCGCCACGCGGCAGGCCTGGCCCGGTCCCTGCCCGACCCGCCGGAGGTCTTCTCCGACGGCATCCCGGCCGCCATCTGGGCCTGAGCGACGCACGCGCGCAGTCGTGTCCGACGATGGGCACATGCAGATCACGCTCGACGACCTCACCCCCTTCGGCAGCTACCGCCTCGACCCGCACAGCACCTTCATGACCCTCGAGCTCTGAGTCGCCGGTCCGACGCCGGCTCCGTGTGCACGGGGCGGCGTCAGTGCCCCGCCCGGTGCACACGGCACCACGACGCCAACGAGGTATGCCGTCACGACCGGGCGCGACGGCATACCTCGTCCGGTGGTGGGCCGGGGCTCAGGCGGCAGGTGCCACCTGCGGAGCCCGACGGATGAAGAGGACGACGACCGCGGCGAGGAGTGCCGCACCGGCGCAGAGCGCGAAGAGCTGGCGATAGGCCGTGAGCGACGGCACCGCGAAGCTGCCGAGGATCACGGTGTTGGCGGCGAGGATGCTGCCGCCGAGGGCCGAGGCGAGGGAGCTGCCGAGGCTGCGGAAGAGCGCGTTGAGCCCGTTGGCGGCGGCGATCTCGGTGCGCGGCGTGTGCTCGTTGATGAGCGAGGGGATGGCGGCGTAGCCGATGCCCGTGCCGATCCCGACGATGGTGGTGCCGATGATGACCTCGGTCAGGCTCGAGGTCCAGACGATGCGCATGAACCACCCGGCGGCGACGACGACCGCGCCGAGGGCGAGGGTCTTCGGGGCGCCCCACGAGCCGATGAGACGTGCGGCGACCGGCGAGAAGATGATCATCGCGATGCCGCTCGGGAGCAGGGCGAGTCCGCCGGCCATGAGGCTCGCGCCGAAGCCGTAGCCGCTCGCCTCGGGGGCCTCGACGAAGGCCGCCGTGCCGAGGAACGACGCGAAGAGGGCGAAGCCGAAGAGCACCGAGGCGACGTTGGTCAGCACGATGGGACGGCGGCGCAGCGCCCGGAGGTCGACGAGGGGGTCCTGGATGCGGGTCTGGCTCCAGCCGAAGACGGCGAAGAGCACGGCGGACGCGGCGAGCAGCCACCACACGCGGGGGTCGGACCAGCCCCAGGCGGCGCTCTGGGTGAGCGGGAGCAGGAGCATCAGCAGGGCGGCGCCCATGAGGGTCGCACCGACGAGATCGACGCGGCCACCGCTGCGGCCCGGAGCCTCGGGCACCATCATCCGGATGCCGGCGAAGGCGACGAGCCCGGCGACCGAGGTGATCCAGAAGAGCGCGTGGAAGGAGAAGTGCTCGGCGACGAAGCCGGCGAGGGGCAGGCCCAGCGCACCGCCGACGCCGAGCATGGCGCTGACGAGGGCGACCGACGACGCGACGCGCTCCTTGGGCATCGTCGTCATGAGCAGGCTGATGCCGAGCGGGATCGCCGCAGCGGCCATGCCCTGGATCGAGCGGCCGAGGATGAGCAGGCCGATGTTGTCGGTGAGGGCCGTGAGGAGCGAGCCGAGAGTGAGGGCGGCGAGGGCCACGAGGAGCATCCGGCGCTTGCCGAACATGTCACCGAGGCGGCCCAGGATCGGCACGGAGATGGCGGCGACGAGCAGCGTCGAGGTGAGCAGCCACGAGACGTTGCTGGCCGACGTGTTGAGGTCGGCCGGCAGTGACGAGAGGACGGGGACGAGCAGCGACTGCGAGAGCGCGACGACGAGCGCACCGAGGCCGACGAAGACGAGCTGGACGGTGGCCCGGCTCGACTGTGCCCTCGACGTCGTGCTCGGTGCGGTGGCGACGGCCGTCTCGGGCGGCTCGGTGCTGACGGACATGCGGACTCCTCCGGAGGATCTGGGTGTGGTGACACTGTACGCCCGTTGTGACACTGAGTGTCAAACGCGGCATGAGATGCCATCCGGTGCTAGGATCGGGACATGCCGCCGACGCCGACCACTCTCCGCGACCGGGCACGCGGGGCCGTGCGTGACGAGGTGTCCAAGCAGGCGTGGCGCCTCTTCGCGGCCCAGGGCTTCGAGCTGACCACCGTCGACCAGATCGCCGCCGCGGCAGGCATGTCGCGCCGCACCTTCTTCCGCTACTTCGAGAGCAAGGAGGACCTCGTCCTCGACCGTCTCCTCGAGTCGGGTGAGTCCGTCGTCGACGCGATGCACGAGCGGCCGGCGGACGAGCCGCCGTGGACGGCGCTGCGCGGCGCCTTCGAGGCCATCGTCAGCGTGATGGAGGCCCATGCCGTCAGCTCCCGGCCGCTCCAGCTCATGCTCCATCGCGAGCCCGTGCTGCGTGGCACCGTCACCGAGCTGCACCGACGCTGGCTCGAGTCGCTGACCCCCCTGGTGGCCGGGCGCATGCCCCGCCGCCGTGGCCACCGAGGTCCCGACGTGCGCGCGGCCGCGATGACGAGCAGCGCCCTCGCCTGCCTCGAGATCGCGCAGACGACGTGGGCCGCCGACCCCTCGGTCCGACTCTCGTCGCTGCTCGACGAGGTCATGGGCGCCGTCTCGCCGCTCGACTGAGCACCGCCCGCACACCACCCGGACCCGCCACGACGTGACCGAGGTATGCCGTCGCGACCGGACACGACGGCATACCTCGTCCCAGCGGGGCCTGTCTCTCTGACCCCGTGGAGCTCAGCCGGTGACAGCGACCCGGAGGGCTCCGGCGGTCGCGTCCCAGCCGGGCTGGGTCGGGTGGACGAACTCGGCGACGTCACGGCCCGGCGTGCCGACGGGCACGAGCCACGCCTTCGAGTTGTCGGCGACGACGTGCGGGTCGAGACCGTGGACGCGGCCGCCCCAGGCCGCCTTGACGGTGTCGACGAAGTGGTACTGCGTCGTGGCGTCCTCCGCGTCGAGCTCGGCGATGACGCGCGCCTGGAGGTCGTCGCCGAGGCGCTGGAGGTCGTTGAGCGCCGTGCCGGCGTCGTAGACCGGCGCGACCTCGGGGATGCCGTAGCTCTCGGTGTTGACGAGGAACGGGTAGCTGAGCAGGTAGACCTGCGCGTGCCCACCGGACCGGGCGACGACGGCACGCAGGGCCGCCTTGGTGCGGTCGACCATCTCGGGCGCCTTGGCCGTCGCCGCGTCCAGCGCCTGCTTGCAGCTCGACGGGTCGCGGACGGTCAGGCAGTTGACGACGATGGTCGAGAAGCCGATGTCGTTGCCGCCGATGGTGACGACGACGTAGTCGGTGTCGGGCGTGACCGCGTCGATCTGCGGCCGGGCGACGAGCTGGCACGAGACGGTGCCGGTGTAGAGGCCGCCCACGCCGACTCCGGCGACGAAGGTGTAGGTGTAGGAGAAGTCGGGCTGGGTCGGGACGCCGCAGAGTCGCTCGTTCTGCGCCCGGCGCAGCCACTCGGTCTTCTGGTCGGGGTGGCGCGCCGGGTCGATCGAGTACGTCGCACTCTTCGTGGACGGGTCGCCGAGCTCGCGCGGCTCGAGGATGTCGGCGACGACCCCACCGCTGCACGCCACGTCGCTGTAGCTCGCGCCGATCGAGGCCGCGACCTGCGAGCCGTAGTTGTCGGGCGAGCGGTAGCAGCTGCGCTCCTCGTAGCTGCCCGTGCCGTTGCCGGCCGAGTAGGAGTCGCCGAGCTGGACGACGTGCGGCGCGGTCGTCGTGGTGGACGGAGCAACGGCGGACGGAGCAACGGCGGTCGGAGCGACGGCGGACGGGGAGGCCGCGGCTGACGGAGCGGTGGCCGCGCCGGCCGTGAGTGCTGCGGCCGTGGCGAGCGCCGCGACGAGGGCTGCGGCGGGGCGGGCAGGGCGGCCGGTGGGTGCGGAACGGGGCACGGCGGGACTCCTTCGTCCGGTGTCGGTCTCCGAGGAGAACGACACCGACACGACGGAGGTCACGCGGGCGCCGTGGCCGCCACCCCACGCGGAGGAGGTATGACGTCACGGACGTGCGTGACGGCATACCTCCTCGGGTCGTGGCGGGGGTCAGCCCTGCGCGAGCTGGGACACGTCGTCCCACTTCTCCCAGGTCTCGATCCGCGAGGCGTAGTCCGCCTTGGCGATCGAGAGCGGGGCCGCGCCGAAGAAGACGCGCAGCGGCGGCTCGTCGGCGTCGACGACCTCGAGCACGGCCGCCGCGGAGGCCTTGGGGTCGCCGGGGCCGGAGGTGTTGCGGGCTGCGCGCTCGCGGTGGGTGCGTTCGCGGATCTCGTCGTAGGTGGACGACGGCTCGGAGTGCTTGGCCGACGGGCCGGCCCAGTCGGTCGAGAAGCCGCCGGGCTCGATGAGCGTGACCGTGATGCCGAAGGGCGCGACCTCCTGGGCGAGCGACTGGCTCAGACCCTCGAGCGCCCACTTCGACGCGTGGTAGGCGCCGACGATCGGGAACGCGGAGATGCCGCCGATCGAGCTGACCTGGATGATGTGGCCCGATCCCTGCTCGCGCATGATCGGCAGCGCCGCCTGTGTCACCCAGAGCGCACCGAAGAAGTTCGTCTCGAGCTGGTCGCGCACGTCGGCCTCGCTCAGCTCCTCGACGAAGCCGAAGTGGCCGTAGCCGGCGTTGTTGATGACGACGTCGAGCCGGCCGAAGCGACCGTGCGCCTGCTGCACGGCGGCGAAGTCCGCGTCGCGGTCGGTGACGTCGAGGGCGATCGGCAGCAGCCGCTCGCCGTAGGTCTGGACGAGGTCGTCGAGGGTGGAGGTGTCGCGGGCGGTCGCGGCGACGTTGTCGCCTCGCTCGAGTGCGGCGATCGCCCACTCGCGACCGAACCCACGGGACGTTCCGGTGATGAACCACGTTTTCGTCATGCGTTCGACGCTATGACTTCGAGTGCGCTCCAACGCAAGCCGCGCCGTCGCTGCCAGACCCCGGTTCGAGGTGATGCCGACGCCCCGCGTGGACCCCGCGATCACCTCGAACCAGCCGGGGGCCGGCCCTCAGGATCGTCGGGCGGTCCGGGCCAGCCAGGTGAGCGCGTCCTCGGCGGTGCGGAGCACCGAGATGTGGCCGTCGCCGGGCTGGAGCCAGAGGTCGGCGTCGGGCACGGCGCCGGCGAGCCACTGGCCGTGCGAGGCCGGGACGATCCGGTCGGCCCCGCCGTGCACGACGAGCGTGGGGGCCGACACGGCGCCGGGCTCGAAGCCCCAGTCGGAGACGTAGGCCAGGTCGTCGTCGATGAGCGCCGCAGGTCCCGCAGCGAGGGCGGGCCCGACGACGGAGCCGAACCAGCCCCACGGTCCGGCTAACGCCGCCTCGTCGGCCGGCACGAACCCGAAGTCGATCTCACCCTCCGGCCCCTGTGCGGCGGCGGCCTCGTGCGCCTCCTTGGACTCGCGACCAACTGCCGCAGCGCGGAGGGAGGCCTCACCGCCGGGCGCCATGCCGGCGAAGAACGCCAGCCCCGAGGCGCTGAACGGGGCGACCGCGGAGACGCTGACGACGGATCGCACCCGGTCGCCGAGCAGCGCGCCCGACGCGAGGGCGTGCGTGCCGCCGCCCGAGTGCCCCATGACCGCGAAGGACCCCACGCCGAGGTGGTCGGCGACGGCAGCCACGTCCCGGGCGGCCGAGGCGACGTCCCGACCCGGCCGAGGCGTCGACCCGCCGTAGCCGGGCCGGTCGTAGGACACCCAGCGGATGCCGAGCCGGGCCGCGGCCTCGAAGAGGGGCCGTGGCGGTGCGCCGATGTTGGGCGTCCCGTGGTGCCACACGACGACGAGCGGCTCGACGTCGGTGGCTCCGCCGGCCCCGAGGTCGCCGGTGTCGTAGACGTGCAGCACGTGCCCGTCGCCGAGGTCGACGTCGCTCTCGGTGACGGCGCTCGGGGCGGCTGGGGTGTCGCTCACAGGGCTTCGGCCTTTCGTCGGAGGTGGTCCTGCTCGGGGATGCTCGTCGTGAGCCGGGACGCGAGCAGGTAGCTGTCGCGAGCCCCGGCGGCGTCTCCCGACATCTCGAGGAGGTGGGCGCGCACCGCGTGCAGCCGGTGGTGCCGGGCGAGCCGCTTGTCCTGCTCGAGGTCGTCCAGCACGGCGAGCCCGGCGACAGGTCCCTCGACCATGGCGAGCGCGACGGCGCGGTTGAGCGTCACGACCGGCCCGGGCGCGAGCTGCTCGAGCAGCCCGTAGAGGGCCAGCACCTGCTCCCAGTCCGTCTGCGCCGCCGTCGGCGCCTCGTCGTGCACGGCCGCGATCGCCGCCTGCACCTGGTAGGGCCCGAGCCGGGTCCGCGTCAGGGCGTCGGTCACGAGGGCGACGCCCTCCCGGACGTATGCCGTGTCCCACCGAGAGCGGTCCTGCTCGGCGAGCGGCACGAGCTCACCGGCCTCGCTCGTCCGGGCCGGCCGTCGCGCCTCGGTGAGCAGCATGAGGGCGAGCAGCCCGGCGACCTCGCCGTCATCGGGCAGGAGGGCGTGCGCCTGGCGCGTCAGGCGGATCGCCTCTGCCGTCAGGTCGACCCGGTGCAGCGAGTCGCCACTGCTCGCCGTGTGACCCTCGGTGAAGACGAGGTAGAGGACGTGGAGCACCTCCCGCAGCCGCTCGGGCACGTCGTCGGGCGGCGGCATCCGGAACTCGGCCCCCGACTCGCGGATCCGCTGCTTGGCGCGGCTGATCCGCTGCGCCATCGTCGCCTCGGGCACGAGGAACGCATGGGCGATCTGCGCCGTCGTCAGACCGCCGACCGCCCTGAGGGTCAGGGCGATCCGTGACTCTGGAGCCAGCGCGGGGTGGCAGCAGAGGAGGAGCAGCGTCAGGGTGTCGTCGTGGTCGGCCGGCCCGGCGGCATACGCAGGCGGAACGACGAGGTCGCCGACCGGCACGTTGGTCGCATCGGCGAGCTCGCGTCGGATCCGCGCCTCGTCGCTGCGCAGGCCGTCGATGAGGCGACGCGAGCCGACCCGGATGAGCCACGCCTTGGGGTCGTCCGGCACGCCCTCCTCGGGCCACTGCGCTGCCGCGGCGAGCAGCGCCTCCTGGGCGGCCTCCTCGGCACGGTCGAAGTCCCGGTAGCGACGCACGAGCGCCCCGATGACCTGCGGCGTCACGCTTCGCCACAGGTCGTCGGTCACCACGGATCCGCCCACGTCACAAGCCTTCTCAGAGGTCCTCGGCCGATCCACCCATGAGCGGGCGCACCTCGACGACAGCGAACCGGGCGTCGGGGAAGCGTCCCGCGATCTCCTCGGCCCGCTCGGGAGTCGCACAGTCGACGACGAAGTAGCCGGCCATCTGCTCCTTCGACTCTACGAAGGGACCGTCGGTGACGAGGCTCTCGCCGTCGCGCACCCGCACGCTCCGAGCCGTCAGCGGGTCCGCGAGCGCCTGCGCGGTCACGAGCTCACCCGACTCGCTGATCTCGCCCATGAGCTCCTCGAAGTCGCGCAGCATCCCGGCGCGCTCGTCGTCGGTCATGGCCGCGGCCTCGGGCGTGCGCAGGAAGATCGGGTGCCCCCACGTCTGCGGGTTGCTCCAGATCATGAGCAGGTACTTCACGTCGACTCCTTCGTCCTGGCGCCGTCGTGGCGGCCGGTTCACGTCTCGTCAGGGACGTCGGAGCCGTGGCCGCGATCTCGACACCGCCACCGACCCTTCCACAGACCGGTGCGCCGGGGGTCGCGGTAGCGTCGCAGCGTGTCCGCCGCCGCCCCCTCGACCGCTCCCCCGACGCCCCTCGACGAGCGCGCCGCCGAGGCCGAGCGGTCCGTCACGGCGCTCTTCGCCGGGCGGCTCGGGCGTATGCCGTTGACGCACCTCGCGCGCATCGTGCACCCCGCGCCGCCCGGGTCACGGACGTTCGGCGGCCTCCGCGGGGCGTGGCACTACTGGTGGCAGGCGCACTACCTCGACGCGGTCGTCGACGCCGGCCTCCGGTCCCTGCGCACCGGTGACCCGGCAGGCGCGGAGGCCCGTGCCCGGCAGGGTGACCGGCTGCTCTCGACGATCCGGCTGCGCAACCGGGTGCGCTGGGTCAACGACTTCTACGACGACATGGCCTGGCTCGCGCTGGCCTCCGGTCGGCTGCAGGACCTGCACGACGAGATCGGGCGCACCGCGCGTGGCCGACGCCTCCGCGCGGCCGGCAGCCACCTCACGGCGCAGCTGCGGTCGGCGCACACGGACGACCTCGGGGGCGGCCTCTTCTGGAGCCGGGACCGCGACTTCAAGAACAGTCCCGCGACGGGCCCGGCCGCGCTGCACCTCGCCCGTCTCGGCGACACGGACGAGGCCCGTCGGCTCGTCGACTGGCTCTACGCGCGCCTGTGGTCGGTGGAGAGCGGACTCGTGCTCGACGGCATCCGGCTCCTGGGTGGTGAGGAGGTGCTCGTCCCCGACGTGTGGTCGTACAACCAGGGCACGGTGCTCGGCGCGCTCGTGACGCTCGGGGACGACCAGAGCCTCGCGCGGGCGGCCGCGCTCGTCGCCGCGGTGGACGCGCGGCTGACGACCGAGGTCGGTGGCGCCCCGGTGCTACGGACGCACGGCGGCGGCGACGGCGGCCTCTTCACCGGGATCCTCGTGCGCTACCTCGCGCTCGCCGCGAACGTCCCGACCCTCGACCCGGAGGCGCGGGAGGCCGCACGGCGGCTCGTCACGGGCACGGCCGACGCGCTCTGGACGGGTCGCGGCAGCCTCCGGGTCGCGGGTCGGCGTGACCCGCCGGTCTTCGCCGTCGAGCCGGGCGGGCCCGCACCGGTGCCACCGCTCGAGCTGTCGCCGCAGCTGCAGGCCTGGACCGTCCTCGAGGCCGCCGCCGCGCTCCGCTGACCCCGTCGAGAAGGTCTCGGATCGGGCACGAAGGCTGGGAGCGCGCTGGGGATCCTGCCTCCCACGGGTGAGACTCGAGACGTGCGCACCCCACGAGCCCTCGCCGCCGGCCTCACCGCCGCGGTGCTGCTCGGCGCCTGCTCGACCGTGGGGCCCACCGATGACCGAGGGGGCGGCACGACGGGGGCCGGCCCGACGGCATACGCCAGCGCGTCGAGCGCTCCGTCCCCGGCGCCCTCCACGACGGCACCGGAGCAGACCCCCACACCCGGTCCGACCAGCACGCCGAAGCCCGCGCCCGATCCGGCGTCGATCGCGGCGCTCATCGCGATGCAGTACGACGGCGGCAACCTCAGGCTCGGGCGCGAGCGCGGCAGCACCGACGCGTACCGGCAGTACTTCGCGACCTATGAGAGCAACGGGCTGACGATCTCGGGGCGCATCAACATCCCGCGCGGCACGGGCCCGTTCCCGGCTGTCGTCCTCGCGCACGGCTACGTCGACCCCGCGGTCTACACGAACGGCGAGACCATGCTCCGCGAGCGCGACCACCTCGCGCGGCAGGGCTACGTCACGCTGCACATCGACTACCGCAACCACGCGCAGTCCGACAAGGACCCGCGCAACGACGCCAACCTCCGGGCGGGCTACGCGGTCGATGCCATCAACGCCGGGCTGGCGCTCAAGAAGGCGCAGGTCGTCGACCCCGACCGCATCGCGCTCATCGGCCGGTCCATGGGCGGCGGGGTCGTCTACACCGCCCTGGTCGTACGCCCGGGGCTCTTCCGCGCTGCCGTGGCCTACGCGCCGGTCAGCTCCGACACCGTCGACAACTTCGACAAGTGGGTGCGGCGCGACGCCTCCCGCTCGGGCGCGGCCCGCGCCGTGATCGGCCGCCTGGGCACTCCCGAGGCACAGCCGGCGGCCTGGGCGGCGACCAGCCCGCGCACCTATTTCGGCCGCATCGCCGAGCCGCTCCTCATCCACCACGGCACCGCCGACGAGGACTGCCCGCTGTCGTGGTCGCGCGAGTCCGTCGCGGCGCTGAAGGCCGAGGGCAAGGATGTCGAGCTGCGCATCTATCCCGGCGGGCGGCACACGCTGACGTCCCCGCAGTGGGACACCTCGATCCGCCGCACCGAGGCCTTCCTCGCCGAGCACCTGGGCTGACGTCCGGTGCGACTTGCCACGGCTACGAGGCGGGCAGACCCAGCAGACGGGCGCCGTTGTGCCAGAGCACGGCACGCATCCAGTCGTCGCCGAGGTCGAGACGGGCGAGCGCGTCGACCTGGTGGGCGTAGGGGTAGGGGATGCTCGGGAAGTCCGAGCCGAGCACGACCCGGTCGCGCAGCCCGCCGAGACGGTCGACGTAGCCGTCCGGGAAGGGCGCGAAACGGTTCGTGAAGTCCGTGCCGCTCATCGTCGTGTCGAGGTGGACGCCGGCGAACTCCTCTGCGAGGTCGGCGAACTCGTGGTACTCCGGCATGCCGAGGTGGGCGACGACGAGGACGAGGTCGGGGTGCCTGCGCAGCACCTCACGCACCGCTCCCGGGCCGGTGTGGGTGCCGCGGATGGGCGCCGAGCCGGCGTGGACGACGACGGGCACGCGGGCGGCCTCGAGCCGCGCCCACGCCGGGTCGAGCCGGTCGTCGTCCGGGGCGAAGTCCCCGACCTGGACGTGGATCTTGAAGAGGCGGGCCCCGTCGTCGAGGGCCGCCGCCACCTGGTCACCCACGCCCGGCTCCGGGTAGAACGTCGCGCAGTGCACGGCGTCGGGCACCCTCCGGGCGAAGTCCGCACACCACTCGTTGAGCCACGTCGTCATGCCGGGCTTGTGCGGGTAGACGAGAGCCGGGATCGCCCGGAGGCCGAGAGCGCGAAGCGTCGCCAGACGCGTCGGCTCGTCGTCTCGGTACGTGATCGGCCACGGCGCGCCGTAGTGGCTCTCGGCCTCGTCGAAGTAGGCCCACACCTTGCGTTGCATGGCGTCGGGCAGGAAGTGCACGTGGACGTCGGCGAGCCCCGGCAACCCGAGGGAGCGGACGTATGCCGGCACGTCGGCGTCCGTCGCCGGGCCCGATGTCGTGCGGGGTGCGTCAGAGGTCGTCATCGTCTGGCAGCGTAGGTCAGGCCGGTCGCCCTCGCCGGGCGGGCGATCACGTGCCCCGCACCACCCGCCGACGCAGAGCGCGCCGCCGCCTGACCGGCAGCGGCGCGCTCGACGCGGAGCGGAAGGGAGTCAGCCGGCGAGGGCGCCCATCGGGTCCCAGGCGGGGAGCACGATCGGGTCGCGGGTCAGCGCCTCCTGCAGCTCGGCGGGCAGCGCGTCGCGGCGCACGGCCACCTCGAAGACGAACTCGGCGAACCACGAGTCGTTCATCGTCATGAAGCCCTTGTCGCCCTTCTCGGTGCCCCAGCTGTTCTCGACGCGCCAGCGACGCGGGACGTCGTCGAGCAGGTCGACGCCGGTGAAGAGCATGGCGTGCGTCATGAGCGACTCGTGGTGCAGCAGCCGGTCGGCCTTGCCGAGACTCGGCTCGGTGCCGTAGATCGCGGCGCGGTCGAAGAGGCCGGCGTCCCAGAGGCCGAGGGTGGCGTTGGACATCTGGCCGGTGTCGCAGCCGAACCAGACCGGCTCGCCGCCGACGATCGCCTGTGCCGCAAGGGACTTCATGAGGTCCGGCTCGACGTTGAGGTAGGTGACCGGCGGCGCCCCGACGACGTTGCCGAGGTGCTCGACCGTGAAGGTGTGCCCGTAGGGGCTGCTCGCGCGAGGGTCGTTGACGAGGCACACGTAGTCCTCGAGCGGCACCGTGACGTAGCGCTCGGCGAACTCGAGCGGCGTCATCGTGCCGTCGCGGTGGAAGCCGCCGTCGGTGTCCTTCCACTGCCACACGAACGACTCCGGCGGCGTGCCGAGGTGGATGCAGAGCAGCCGGTGGACCGTCGCGAGCACCTGCTCCTTGGCGTCCTGGAGGTCCTCGGCGCCGGCGCCGTCGGCTGCCGCGGCCCGCAGGTCGCGCGCGGCCTGGCGCAGGATCGTGCTGAGGTCGCGGTTCATCTGACCGGTGTTGCTCGAGCTCTTCGTCTCGGGCATCGCGACCTTGGGCACGAGGCCGTGCTTGACGACGAGCGCGACGAACATGTTCCACTGCCCGCCGTCCTCGGCCGGCGTGGTGAGCAGGTGCGCCACGGTGCGGTCGTCGACGTCGCGGTCGGCCGTCGCGATGACGGACTCGAGCCAGTGGTTGGCCTTCTCGAACTTGTCCCAGAAGAGCAGGTGGTTCTGCGAGAACTCGAAGTCCTTGACCTTGAGCTTCTCGCGGGCACTCGCGCGCAGCAGGTTGGTGCCGGCGAAGAGCCAGCAACGGCCGCTCTTCTCCTGGGAGGTCGCCGTCCAGTCGTCGAGGAGGTTCGAGACCGAGTGGTCGATGCCCGTCACCACCCGGCGGTCGAGCGCGATCTCGTCGACCGACGTCGTCGTGACGGCATTCTGGAGCATTCGTGCGGTGGGGTCGGCCTCGAACGCCTTCGTGAGGCGCTCGACGAGGTCGGGGGCGAGGTCGCGCGGCATGGGCCACTCCTTCGAGCTTCTCGGGATCCCAGCATCGTATGCCGCCCCGCCGGCACCCACCCGGTCCCGCCCCACTCGAGTGAGCGCAGGCCCCACTCGAGTGAGCGCCCCGCCACACGCGTCGCGGCAGGTCGGTCACACGCTCTCGGCGACGACCTCGATCGGCACCACGCCGGTGTACGCCTGCGCGGCAGCCCGGACCTCGTCGGCGGTGAGGGAGCCCGGGACGAGCGCCGGGTCGGGCCGGAACTGGACGACCGTCCCCGTCGACGCCTGACCGGGCACGGCCTCCAGCACCCCCTGTGGCAGGCCGTGCTCGAAGCGCTGGCTCCAGCCGCCCTCGGCACGCCGGTTGGTGTGGACGACCCACTCGCTGAGGGCGGCGACGACCGAGATGCCGGCTCGCGGCGACCCGTCGGGCAGCAGCGGTGCGTCGTCGCGGCCGTAGAAGCGCAGGTCCTTCGTCGCCATGATCGGCTTGACGCGCGCGACACCGTCCTCGTCGACGCGGGTCTCGGTGCCGCGGCCGTCGTCGGCCACCGAAACCGAGCCGTCGGCGTGGAGCACGACACGGATCCGGGTCGTGCGTCCCTCGACAGCCTCGTCGACGGGGTAGGCGAGCACCTCGAGGACGAGCCGCACCGGGCCGCCGGCAGCGAACGCACCTGCGTTGGTGCGGATCTCGTCGAGATGGTCGGTGTCGACAGCCCTGCTCCAGTCGTGCGTGGTTCCCACGCCCCCACCCTGTCAGAGGTCAGCGCGCCGTCAAGGCCATGATCGCCGCCGAGGCCGCGAGCTGGCCGGACGCCGCCGCGGCGACGACCGAGGCCATCGGCATCGGGTAGGCGGGCAGGTGCGCCATGTCGCCGGCACAGAGCACCCGCTCCCGGCTCGACCGGGCGAACTCGTCGACCCGCACGGCGCCGGACGGGTTGAGCTCGAGTCCCAGCTGCTCGGCGAAGGGCGCCGACTGGCTCAGCTCCGGCTTCACGAAGAGCCCGGCGACCTGCTCGGTCGTCCCGGCGGGCACCGGCTCGCCGTCAGCACCCGCGAGCACCACGCGTACGCCCCCGTCGTGCCGCTCGGCCGAGACGACACGCTCGGTGCGCACGGTGGTCCCCACCGGGAGACCGTCGGGCACGGCGTCTCCGTCGGTGAGCACGACGATCTCGGACGCGATGCGTCCGAGCAGGCCCGACAGGTGCGGGGCGATGGTCGCCCCGAGGATGCCGACGCGCTGACCGCTGAGCTCGTGGCCGTGACAGAAGGGGCAGTGCGCGACGAGGTCGCCCCACAACGCGTCCAGCCCGGGCACGGGCGGGAGGGTGTCACGGACGCCGGTGGCGAGGACGAGGGCCCGCGCCGTCACGGCCGTGCCGTCGGTCACGTACACCCGGAACAGCCCGTCAGCCTCCTCGACCGACTCGACGCGCTGCTCCCGCACGCTCACGGTGTCGTATGCCGTGAGCTGCTTTCGCGCGTCGGCGCGGAATTCCGCCGGCGGAGTGCCGTCGTGGGCGACGACGTTGTGCATGTGGCTGACCGTGGCGTTGCGATAGGTGCCGTCGTCGAAGAGGACGGCGTCGCGGTGGACGCGACCGAGGGTGAGTGCGGCCTGGAGCCCGGCGGGGCCTCCGCCGATGACGGCGACGTCGGTGTGTGTGCTGGCGGTCATGGTGGCTCCCTGGGTGATTGATCCGGCGAGTGCTGGGCGGCTCTGTGCCTGTTGCGATCCAGCGTGTACCTTCATGTCGACATGAAGGCAAGGGCGCGCGACGAGAGCTGGACCGTCGGAGAGCTGGCGGCACGCTTCGACCTGCCGACGAACGTGCTGCGCCACTGGGAGACGCTCGGGCTGCTCACGCCCGATCGCGACGGGTCCGGCTACCGGCGCTACGGCCGGGGCGACCTCGTCCGTGTCGCGGTCATCCTCCGCAACAAGGCGGCCGGCATGACGCTCGAGCAGATCGGCGTGCTGCTCGACGGCGAGGCGGCCGGACGGCACGAGGTGCTCGAGGCCCACCTGCGCGACCTCGACGAGCGGGCACGGTCGATCGAGCGGTCACGCGAGATGACCGAGCACGCACTGCGGTGCAGGGCGCACGACATCGTCGCGTGCCCGCGCTTCTCGCAGCACGTCGCCGACCTGACCGACGGTCGCGCGGCGACGGCGCGCATCGACGACTGGGCGTAGGCACACGTCCCATCCGGACCCGCGCTGGTCTTACGTCGACAGCGAAGGGGCCTTGGCGCGGCGGCCGGCGCAGGCGAGGATCGTGCCCATGAGACTGCTCGTGCTCGGAGGCACCCACCACGTCGGCCGCGCGTTCGTCGAGGCTGCCCTCGCCCGCGGCGACGACGTCACGACGGTGACCCGGGGCCTCACCGGCACCGCCGTCGAGGGCGCCGAGGCGCGCCACGCCGACCGCCTCGACCCCGGCGCACTTCGCACGGCGCTCGGGGACGACGAGTGGGATGCCGTCGTCGACACGTGGTCGGCCGAGCCCGTCGCCGTGCAGACGTCGGCGCGGCTGCTCCGCGGTCGCGCAGGGCACTACACCTACATCTCGTCGTGCTCGGTCTACACGTGGCCCATCGCCGTGGGATCCGACGAGGGCGCGCCCGTCGTGGAGGGCGACCCGGCCTCGACGGACGCCTCCGACTACGCCGCGGCCAAGCGGGGCGGCGAGCTCGCCGCCCTGGCGGAGTTCGGCGGTGACGTGGCCATCGCCCGGGCGGGCCTGATCCTCGGGCCCTACGAGATGGTCGGCCGGATGCCGTTCTGGCTCAAGCGGATCGCGGCGGGCGGGCGCGTGCCCGCGCCGGGACCCCACGAGCGGCCGCTGCAGTACGTCGACTGCCGGGACATCGCGGACTGGGTGCTCGGGTCACGGCCGGTCGGCACCTTCAACATGGTGAGCGAGCCGGGTCACACGACGATCGGGGCGCTGCTCGACGAGGTGCGCACCGTGACGGGGAGTGACGCCGAGCTCGTCTGGCTCGACCCCGCTGCCGTCGAGGCGGCCGGGGTGCAGCCGTGGACCGAGCTGCCGATCTGGGTCCCGCCGACGGGCGAGCTCGCGGGCCTGCACGCCCTCGACACCTCTGCCGCCCGGGCGGCGGGGCTGCACTGCCGGCCGATGCCCGAGACGGTCGCCGACACGTGGGCCTGGCTGCTGCGCGAGGGCCTGCCGGAGCGGCCGACGAACCGCGGTGGTGGCCCGATGGACGCCGACGCCGAGGCCCGCCTCTGGGCCGCCCACGACGCCGCCGCCACCTGAGAGCCCCACCCCCCGTCGCGTGGGTCCGGGGGATCGTGGGGTCAGCGGGTGCGGGCGCGGTGAGCGGCGGCCTTGACGCGACTCTGGCACCGGGCAGAGCAGTAGCGGCGTGTGCCGTTCTTCGACCCGTCGACGTAGACGCGGTCGCAGACGGGCGCGTCGCACACGCCGAGCCGTCCGCCGAGGTCGCTGCCGATGGCCACGGCCAGGCCCGAGGCGATCCCGGCCTGCCAGCCCCGGACGTAGCCGTCGTCGGGGCCGTGGAAGTGCAGCTGGTGCCGGCCTTCCTCGTCGGGGTCGAGCCGCGGCCGCGCGGCCGTCGATGCGAGCAGGTCGTTGACGACGGCGGCCGCCGCCGCGAGGTCGTCACGGTCCGCGGCCTCGAAGACGACACGCGCTTGAGGCACGACCTCGAGCAGCCCCCGCGCATTCACGGCCGTCGGCCGCGAGCGCCGGTCGGGCGAGGAGGTCGCGTCGGCCACGCCGCGGACGAGGTCCGCCCCCACCGGGGGGTCGTAGGCCGCCCCGTGCGCCTCTCCGGGGCTCGCAAGGTTGACGAGGGCCACCGTCGCGTCGAGCAGTCGCTCGACATGACTGTCGAAACGCATTTGACCAGTCACCGTTCCCTTCGTAGCCTCGTGACCACCAAAGTCTAGTTCGACAGTCAGGAGCCGCCGTGGACCGACCACCGCGCACGACCTCCCTGCCGCCCCGGCTGCGGGTGCTCATCGCAGCCCGCTGCGTCAACCGACTCGGCGGCTACTCGATGGCCTTCCTCGGCGTGCTCCTCGTCCGCGAGCTGGGTGCGGGACCTGCCGAGACGGCCCTCGCGCTCACCTGCTTCGGGGTCGCGACGATCCCCTCGCGCATCCTCGGTGGTCACCTCACCGACGCGTGGGGCCACCGGCCGACGATGCTCCTCGGCCTCGTCGCCTGCGCCGCGGCACAGCTCGTCATCGCCGGCGCGCCGACCCTCGCCTGGGCGCTCCTCGGTGCCGTCCTCCTCGGGCTCGCCTACGAGGTCGTCGAGCCACCGACGCAGGCGCTCGTCTCCGACCTCGTGCCCGAGCACTCCCGCGCCTACGCCTACTCGGCGCTCAACGCCTCACTGGCCGTCGCAGGCGTCCTCGCCGGTGTCGTCGCAGCAGCCGTGTCGGGTCTCGGCCTGCGCTGGCTCTTCGTCGTCGACGCCGCCACCTGCCTCGCGTGCGCAACCCTCGTGGCACACCGCATCCCCCGCGCCACGACACCCACGACGAACCGCCCCCTCGAGCAGGACGGCCGTCGGGTGGGCACCCTGCCACGCCACGACGTCTCGGCCGACGCGCGCTCGACCCCGGCCCGCGCGCGCTGGGTCGCTGCCCTGACGGACCGCCGCCTGCGCCCCGTCGTCGCCTTCGGGACGGTCGCGGCGACGGTGACGATGGTCGTCGTCTTCGGCGTGCCGCTCCTCGTCGAGCAGCGGGGCCTGTCGCCGGCCGTCACCGGCTGGGTCCTCGCCGCGGGCGCTGCGGCCAGCGTCCCGGGCGCCTGGCTCGCGGCTGCACTCCGTCACCGGACCGACGACGCGGGGGTCCTCCTCGTCGGCGAGGTGGTCGCGTCGGCGGGGCTCGCGACGATCGCCCTCGCCGGCCACCCGGTGACCCTCGCCGCCGGCCTCGTCGCCTTCGACGTCGGCGGGCTGCTCGTCATCGCGACGACGATGGCCCGCGCCGGCACCCTCGCTCCCGACGGCGCCCGCGGCACCTACCTCGCCGTGCTGGGACTGACGTGGGGTCTCGCCACGTCCGTCGCGCCGGCGATCCTCACGACGCTCGGGACGGCATACGGCCCCGGGGCACCCTTCGGCGCAGCAGCGGCCCTACTGCTCGGGACAGCCGTCGTCCGCGCCGCGCGACGGGCACCGCGGGTTGCCGGTCACCTCTCGGCCGGTCACTGACCCGGCGAGCCCCCGGACCTGGCGCGGCGGCATACGTCATCAGTGGCAACCCGGCCTCCGGGCTGGTCGACACGGCCGGGGTCCGCAGCGCCGGAGGTCGCGTCCGCGTGTCAGGGATGCGGGCCCATCGGGCATGGGGGGAGGGCGACGTCAGACGACTCGCCCCGTCGAAAGGACCTTCCCCCATGTGGGCTCTCTTCTCCCGCCGCGCCCGGCTGTGGCTCATCACCGTGCTCGTGGCTCCTGTGGCCAGCCTCGTCCTCGGCCGGCTCGGAGTCGCGCTCGAGAAGCGCAACGGCCCGAGCACCATCAGCCGCGGCCTCCGCGGCGGCAGCCGACTGCTCGACCGGACACGGTCGAAGGCCAAGGCGAAGCGGCGCTCGTAGGTCACGACGGCCGAGCCCGCACCCTCCGGCCGGCGCTAGCCCCCGGGGCTCAGCGACCGCGGTTGCGGCGGCGGACGTCCTTGGGGGGCCTGCCGCCGGCATACGAGCGCGACGGGTCCACGACGTAGCCCTGGCGCAGGGCCTCGCGGCCGACGAGCATCCGGAAACCCATCCGGTCGCGCTTGCTCAGGGTCACCTCGGCCGGCACCGTGCGCCCGGCGAGCGAGAGGTCGAGGCGCACGACGTAGCGCTTCGTCACGTGGCCCGACGAGCTGCGCACGCTGCGGCGGTCGTGGACCGGGCACTCGATGGTGCGGCCGTCGTCGTCGGCGTCCTGCCAGGGGTGCACGGTGAAGCGCACCCAGGGCTGCCCGTCGCGGTCGAACTCCTCGATCTCCTCGGCGTGCAGCGACGACGTGCGAGCGCCCGTGTCGATCTTGGCCTTGAGCCACGGCAGGTCGATTCCGGGCATACCGACCCACTCCCTCCACCCGACGGGAGTGCTTGAATAGGCCGGCCCAGACACCCGCCCATCTTGGCAGGACCCTGCATGAAACTCGCGATCCTCTCCCGCGCGCCGCGTGCCTACTCGACGCAGCGCCTGCGCACCGCAGCGCTCGACCGCGGGCACCAGGTGCGGGTGCTCAACACGCTCCGCTTCGCCATCGACCTGTCGGGCCCGGAGCCGGACCTCCAGTTCCGCGGACGCCCGATCTCCGACTACGACGCGGTGCTGCCGCGCATCGGCAACTCGATCACGTACTTCGGCACGGCCGTCGTGCGGCAGTTCGAGCAGATGGACGTCTACACGCCCAACACGGCCAACGGCATCTCCAACGCCCGCGACAAGCTCCGTGCCGCGCAGATCCTCTCGCGCCACCAGATCGGCATGCCCGCAACGACGTTCGTGCGCAACCGCGCCGACGTCATGCCGGCCATCGAGCGGGTCGGCGGCGCTCCCGTCGTCATCAAGCTGCTCGAGGGCACCCAGGGCATCGGCGTCATCCTCGCGCCCGACATCAAGATCGCCGAGGCGATCATCGAGACGCTGCACAGCACGAAGCAGAACGTCCTCATCCAGAGCTTCGTCACCGAGAGCCGGGGCCGCGACATCCGCGCCCTCGTCGTCGGCGACCGCGTCGTGGCGGCGATGCGGCGACGGGCCAGCGGCGACGAGTTCCGCTCCAACGTCCACCGCGGTGGCACCGTCGAGGCGGTCGAGCTGACGCCGGAGTACGAGCAGGCTGCCGTGCGCTCGGCCCAGATCATGGGCCTGCGCGTCGCCGGCGTCGACATGCTCGAGGGCAACGACGGGCCGCTCGTCATGGAGGTCAACTCCTCCCCCGGCCTCGAGGGCATCGAGGCCGCGACGAAGCTCGACGTCGCCGGCGCGATCATCGACCACATCGCCGGCCAGGTCGCCTTCCCCGAGATCGACGTGCGCCAGCGCCTCACCGTGTCGACGGGCTACGGCGTCGCGGAGCTCGTCGTCCACGCCGGCGCCGACATCATCGGCAAGACGATCGGCGACTCCGGCCTCGAGGAGCGCGACCTCCAGGTGCTCACGCTGCACCGGGGCACGAGCGTCATCCCCAACCCGCGCCGCCGCGTCGTGCTCGAGGCCGAGGACCGGCTGCTGTGCTTCGGCCGCCTCGAGGAGATGCGCTCGATGATCCCGGAGCGCCGGCGCCGCCGCGCCAAGGTGCGCAAGCTGCCGAGCGACCCGATCCACACCGTCGCCTGACCGAGCGGGCGTGTGCGGTCAGGCCCGATGGCGTATGCCGTCAGCCCCGGGGCGTGACGTAGACCTTGCGGAGCGTCTCGGTGACGGTCCACGTCGTGCGAGCACCCTCGGGCAACCGCACGACGGAACCGGGTCCGAGCTCGAGCGTCGCACCGCCCTCCACCCCGAGGGTGGCGCGGCCGGAGAGCACGACGAAGACCTCGTCGGCCTCGACGTCGGTGACCGTGCCGGGGGTCATCTCCCAGATGCCGACCTCGGCACCCGCGACCTCGGCGAGAGACGTGACGGCCGCGGTCGGCACACCGGCGAGCACCTCCACCCCTGCGGGGACCTGCTCGTCCAGGGGCTCGGCACCCGCGTCGGCCACGAGGAGCGCCACCGCTGCTGGCGGTGCGGGGCGCTCGGCGGCTGACGGGTTCTCGGGCTCGGCGTCGGGTCCCGGGGTGGAGGGGTCGCTCGTCACCGTCGCAGACTAGTGCGAGCCGCTCGCGTGCCTTCGCGTCTCGAGCTCGGCGCGGAGCCGGGCCACCTCGGCGTCGGCAGCCGCCACGCGGTCGTCAGCCGCCGAGAGGGTCCCGTCGGCGGGGCCGGCGGTGGTGCTCCCGACGGGGCCGGCGGTGGCGTCGGGCTCCGACCGCATCTGGTCGACCTCGGACTTGAAGATGCGTGCTGACCGTCCGAGGCTGCGGGCCATGTCGGGCATCCGTTTCCAGCCGAAGAGGAGCACGACGGCGAGGGCGATGATGCTGAGCTCCGGCCACCCGAGATCTGCCACGGGAACCTCCTGATGTCGGCGGCACCGGCGACTTCCGGCGCCCGGGCACGCATGGTGATAGGGCACCGTAGGAGCCGCGGGTGGGAAACGGCCGGGAGCCGGCTGTGAGCCCGCCGAGCGCGGGGTCAGCACCGGTCGGCGCGTCAGCGCGCGACAGCTCCTGCGTCGACTCCGGCGTCGACTGCGGCGTCGACTCCGGCGTCGACTCCGGAGTCCTCGCGGGCAGCGAGCGTGTCGAGGTCGCGCTCGGCGTAGAGGCGGTGCTGCCACTCCTCGTTGAGGATGGTGCGCAGGATCCGGGTCACGGCGTACGGCTCCGGCTCGGGATAGCCGGCGGCCGTGACGGGCTCGGTCGTGCGGGCGAGGTCGTCGTCGGTGAGGCCGTCGACGACGCGACGCACCGTCGCCATCCGGTCGGCCCGCAGGGCGAGGACCTCGTCGAGCGTCGGGCGCGCAGCACGGTCGCGCGGCACGGGCGGACTGTCCGGCATGTCGTCGTGCGGCAGGTCGAGGGCGTCCCAGGGCTCCGGGTCGCCGAGGAGCGCTCGGCACACCCACGCGTCGGTGGCGAAGACGAGGTGGCGCTGGGTCTCGATGAACGACCACTCGCCGTCGACCCGCTCGTGCAGCTGCTCGGGCGTGAAGGTGCGCGCCCGCTCGACCGTGCCGGCCCAGAGTCGCTCGACGACGTCCCAGCCCTCGCGATAGCCGGCAGCGTCTGTCGGCCGCATCTTGGGCCGGTCGGGGTCACGGCGGTCGAGCTCGGCCTCGATGAGCGGCGCGACGTCGACCCCGTTGATGACGAGGTTCTCGACGTCGCCGGTGATGTCGACGTCCTCGAGCCAGACGTCACGCGCCCGCAGGCCACGCAGGTCCACCATCCGCAGGGAGGCACCCCGCAGGTCGACGTCGTGCAGCCGGGCTCCGTCGAGGTAGACGTCCTCGAAGGTCGCCCCGGTCAGCCGCACTCTCTCGAAGCGGGCGCCCTGCTGGTCGTCGTAGGTCACGTCGCTCATCCCGGTCTCCTTGGCTCGTGGTCGCTGGCGCCAGAGGAAGCCTAGAACCGGTCCCGGACGATCCGCGTCCCGAGACCTCCGGTCAGTGGACTCCCTCGACGATGAGCAGGACACCGAAGACGACGAAGGCCGCGGCTGCGCCCCACGTGATGACGCGCTCGGGCAGACGCTTGCCGAGGGTGGCGCCGACGACGATGGCGAGGGCGTCCGCGGCGACCATGCCCACGGTGCTGCCCAGCCAGGTGCCGAACCACCCGTGCTGGGTCGCCAGGGTGATCGTGGCGAGCATCGTCTTGTCGCCGAGCTCGGCGAGGAAGAAGGCGACGGTGACGGCGATGATCGCCGTGCGCCTCGTCGTCCGAGCGACGGCGGCCTCCTCGTCGGAGAGGGAGTCGCCGCGCAGCGTCCAGGCGGCGAAGAAGAGGAAGGCGACCCCGGCGGTGATCGAGATGGCGTCGCGCGGGAGGTTGTCGCCGATGGCGGCGCCGATGGCGACGGAGCCGAGGTGGACGACGGCCGTCGCGATCGTGATGCCGGCGAGGACGTGGAGCATCTTGAAGCGGGTGGCGAAGGTCATCGCCATGAGCTGGCTCTTGTCGCCGAGCTCGGCGACGAAGATGACTGCTGCACTCAGCAGGAACGCGGACATCGGATCGGTCTCCTCGGCGCAGCCACGAGGCACCGCAGGGAGCCTCGACCTGGCGCGCCCGTCGGTGGGTCGGCACGAGGTCGAAAGTCTCGTCCGCCGCGGGTCCGCGCCTGCCGTGCTGGCGTCGCGATCAGGGCCGACCGCACCGGGCCGGAGCCAGTATGTCGATGCGGTCGTTGGGGACTACTCCCTTTCGATGCGCCGACCGTAGGCCGAACGCCATGCGTCGTGCAACGTCTCGGTGCGCCTAGCGATTCTTCTCGGAAACCCTTGGGACGCCGATGTGCCGACAGCCGACGTAGTGACATCCCTTGTCGTTCAACGGATCCGGCGAGGCCGGTTCGAAGCTGACGAGAAGGGCGGCGACGGCCTGGTCGCCGAGCTCGACCTCGTGGGACACCTCTGCCGGCTCGCCGGGTGGGGTGACCTCGACCCGGGTCGCGCCGCCGAAGGGCTTGCGCTCCCGGACGACGACCTGGGCGTCGACGGCGATTCCGGTCTCGGCGAACCAGCGGAGCAGCGCCGGGTCGTCGTCGTCGATGCGAGCGACGAAGCGGCGCTCCCCCGCGGGGCTCGTCGCGAACGGCTCGGCGGTCGGCTGGTGCAGCACACCCTCCGGCGTGGGGATCGGGTCACCGTGCGGATCGCGCCACGGGCGGCCGAGCTGGTCGTCCATCCGGTCGACCATGAGCGTCGAGACGGCGTGCTCGAGCACTTCGGCGTCGTCGTGCACCTCGTCCCAGGAGTAGCCCAGGGACCGGACGAGGAAGGTCTCGACGAGGCGGTGACGGCGCACCATCCGCAGCGCCTGCTCGAGACCCTCGTCGGTCAGCCGCATACCGCCGTAACGCTTGTGGGCGACGAGCCCGCCGTCGGCGAGCTTGCGCGCCATCTCCGAGACCGACGACGTCGAGACCCCGAGCCGGGCGGCGACGGCCGCATTGCTCACCGTCTCGTCCTGCCACTCACCCAGGGAGAAGATGACCTTGAGGTAGTCCTCGACGGCGGTGCGGTTCTCGGTCCTGGCCACCGCCAGAGACTACGTGAGCAGCCGGGCCAGCAGCACGAAGCAACCGACGAAGAGGATCGTCGTGAGCGTCCCGGTGACGAGCCGCCGGGTCTCGAAGTTCGGCATGCCTAACTTCTATCATGGGCGCACCGAGCGACGGTCGGATCCCCAACGAGAGGCGCGTCACGCCAGGCCGTCGGCGACCGCGACGACGAGCCCGCCGAGCATGAACGCAGCGATGGCCGCTGCCAGCGCCGGAGCGGGCAGGTCGGGGATGAACCGGCGCCAACCGGTGACCGCCCCGCTCGCCCCGTGGTGCGCGTGGGTGAGGGCGTGGCCCTTCCCCCGCGAGAGGAGCTGTCGGTTGACCGGATAAGCCGCGGCGAACGCCGCGACGAGCGAGATCGACATACCGACCCAGAAGACGGCGTTGACGAGGCCGGCATCCATGGCGCCGGGGATCACGGCCATGACGAGGTTGTCGACGACCTCCATCGTGAGGATCGAGACGGTGTCGGCGGCCAGGACGAGCGCGAGCGCGGCGCGCAGCGACAGGCCGCTGCGCAGCAGGGGGAGGCTCGAGAGCGCGTAGCCGAAGAAGAAGGCGAGGGCCACGGAGAGGGCGATGGTCGCGCCGGCGGCGAGCCCGACGGCGGTGCCGATCATGAGGCCGAGGATCTCGCCGACGGCGCAGCCGGTGAGGCAGTGCAGCGTGGCGCCGGCCGCCATGGAGGCCAGCCCGCCACCCGGGCCCGCAGTCGCGTCCTGGGCACCAGGGTGCTCGTGGGCGTCGTGGTGCTCGTGCGCTGACGTCGCCGCCTCGTTCATGGTCGTCCCTCCGGTCGCGGGGGCCACGGGACCCGCTGGGCCCGCCGTCCGGCATACCCCCCATGGGTATGCCCTCCGCTGGTGTCAACGCGTGCCCGCCGTCGCTCATTCCCGTCTTCCGAAGTCGGGCGTTCGCCACTCCAACGGTGGAGCCATGCACAAGGATTGGATACGTGACACAGCACGTCGACGGTGACCACGCGCACCGGATCCTCCTCGACCATGCCGACCGGAAGGTGACCGGCCCGCTCGAGGACCCGGCGTTCCTCGCAGCGGTCGTCGGGATCGAGCGCCTCGTCGTCGCAACGGGATCCACCGACGTGCAGGTGCTGCACGCAGCGCTTGCGGGGCGGCGCGTGCCGGGCGCGGACCCCGAGCGCGTCGCCACCCTCGTCGCCGAGGCGACCCGTCACGTCGTGGCCGGACTCATCCGCCGCAGCACGGGCCAGTCCATCGACGCCGGCGTCGTCAACCCGGCCTCCGGCGGCTACGAGATCACGACGGACGCGACCCTGCTGCGTGCCGCCGTCCGGGCCGCGCAGGGCTCGATCGACGCGATGCCCTACTACGGCATCCGCTACGGCGAGCGCGGCTCCCGCTTCGCCACGACGGACTCCGCGTGGCTCATCTCGCTCGCCGCGCTGGCCGAGAGCCGCGCCGTGCACCAGGTCCAGTGGCTCTCGCGCGTGCTCGCCGCACGGGGGATGCCGACCTGGCTGCTTGAGATCCACCTCGACGCCCTCGTGTCCGAGGTGCGCTCCGTGGCCGATCCGGCCGCGGTGGGGTCGCTCCCCGCGGCGGCGGACGCGTTGGCGGTGGCCCGACGCCGACACGTCGACGACGAGCTGATCCGCTCGGCAGACGACTGGGCCGACGAGGCGCTCCGCCAGGACCTGCCGGTGCCGCGCACCGGCGCCCTCATGGCGGCAGCGATCGCCGACGAGCGGTCCGGGGTGACGCGGGACGACCGCGCCCTCATGGACTGGGTCACCGACCCGGCGCGGGTCGAGACCGACGTCGCGACGCGGCTGCTGGCCCTTCGGCGACGTCTTCTCGCCAGCGCCCGCTGACGGGTCGCGGGCGCACTCGAAAGTCAGTCGCGATCAGCGCTTGACCTTGACGCAGCGTCAGGGTTGCACGCTGTCCACATGACCACGAAAACAGCCATCGAGATCGTCGGGCTCACCAAGTCCTACGGCGACCACGCAGTGCTCAAGGGAGTCGACCTCAGCGTCCCCGCGGGCACGATCTTCGCCTTGCTCGGCTCCAACGGCGCCGGCAAGACCACCGCAGTCAAGATCCTCTCGACCCTGCTCAAGGCAGACGGCGGGACCGCCGCCGTCGATGGCCACGACGTCGCCACCGAGCCCGAACAGGTCCGCGCGGCGATCAGCCTCACGGGGCAGTTCGCCGCCGTCGACGAGATCCTCACCGGACGCGAGAACCTCGTCCTCGTCGCCCAGCTGCGACGTCTCGACGGCCCGGGAGCGATCGCCGACTCCCTGCTCGAGCGGTTCGGCCTCACCGAGGCCGGCGGGAAGCGCGTCGCGACCTACTCGGGCGGCATGCGCCGCCGACTCGACATCGCGATGAGCCTCATCGGCGACCCGCCGGTGCTCTTCCTCGACGAGCCGACGACAGGGCTCGACCCGCAGTCGCGCATCGAGGTGTGGAAGACGGTTCAGGAGCTCGCCGGCCGGGGCACCACCGTCCTGCTCACCACGCAGTACCTCGACGAGGCCGAGCACCTCGCCGACCGGATCGCGGTGCTCCACGAGGGCCGCATCATCGCCGACGGCACCCTCGCGGAGCTCAAGCAGCTCCTCCCGCCGGCGAAGGTCGAGTACGTCGAGAAGCAGCCGTCCCTCGAAGACATCTTCCTCGCGATCGTCGGCCACGACGACGCCGCCCACCAAGGAGCCCAGCGATGACCACCTACGTGTTCCACGACACCGACGTCCTGCTCAAGCGGTCCCTGCGCCACATCCTGCGCAGCCCCGACACCATCATCACCACGGCGATCACGCCGATCGCCATGCTGCTGCTCTTCGTCTACGTCTTCGGCGGTGCGATCGACGTCGGCGGCGCCTCCTACGTCAACTACCTGCTGCCCGGCATCCTGCTCATCACCGTCGCCTCCGGCATCGCCTACACGGCCTTCCGCCTGTTCACCGACGTCTCGGGCGGCATCTTCGAGCGCTTCCAGTCGATGCCGATCACCCGCTCGGCCTTCCTCTGGGGGCACGTGCTGACCTCGGTCGTGGCCAACCTGACCTCGCTCGTGCTCGTCGTCCTCGTCGCCCTGGCGATGGGCTTCCGCACCGGCGCCGGCGTGCTCGCCTGGCTCGCGGTCCTCGGGATCATGCTGCTGTTCACCCTCGCCCTCACCTGGCTCGCGGTGATCCCGGGCCTCACGGCCAAGACCGTCGACGGCGTCAGCGGGTTCTCCTACCCACTGATCTTCCTGCCCTTCGTCAGCTCGGCCTTCGTGCCGACCGAGAGCATGCCCGGCCCCGTCCAGTGGTTCGCCGAGCACCAGCCGGTCACCTCGATCGTCAACACCATCCGCAGCCTCTTCGAGCAGCAGCCCGTCGGCAGCGACGGCTGGGTCGCCCTGGCCTGGTGCGTCGGGCTCCTCCTCGTCGCCTACGCGCTCGCGATGCGCACCTACCGCAGCAAGCTCGCCTGACCCGGCATACGCCATCCACCTCGTGAAGGAGACCCTCATGAACAACCTGCTGAGCAAGATCATCGGCGACAAGAAGGAGTGGAAGGCCATGGAGGCGCGGGCGCACGCGTTGCCCCACGACTACCGGGTCGTCTACGGCGAGATGAAGGCGTACATGTGGCGCTTCACCTCGGGCGACGGCATGGACGTCGTCGCGGTCCTGCGCGACGTCCTCGAGCTCTTCGAGACCAGTGCTCGCGAGGGGCGGCGCGTCCTCGACGTCACCGGCCGCGACGTCGCCGCCTTCTGCGACGAGCGCCTGAGCGGCGTCACGACGTATGCCGACACGTGGCGGTCCGAGCTGAACCGCGCGGTCGCGTCGAAGGTCACCTCGAAGGTCGCAGAATAGGGCCATGCTGACCATCAGCCAGCTCGCGGCGTACGCCGGCGTCACCGTGCGCACCGTCCGGCACTACCACGCCAAGGGTTTGCTGCCCGAGCCCGAGCGCGACCACTCGGGCTACCGGCGCTACGACGCGGCGGCGGTGGTCCAGCTCGTCCGGATCCGCACCCTCGCCGACGCCGGGGTCCCCCTGTCCCGCGTCCACGAGCTCCTCGACGCCGGCGACGAGGAGTTCGCAGCGGCGGTCGAGCAGATCGACCGCCGCCTGCGCACCGAGATCCGCGAGCTGCAGCGGCATCGTGAGCGCATCGCCAAGCTCGCGGCCGGAGACAGCCTGGCCCTGCCGCCCGAGGTCGTCGCCTACGTCGACCGGATGCGCGAGCTCGGCTTCCCCGAGCGGCTCATCGAGGTCGAGCGCGACAGCTGGATCCTCATCGCGGCGCAGATGCCCGACGAGGTCGCGGCCTTCATGGAGATCAAGCAGAGCCAGATCGAGCACGAGGTGCTGCGCCGGCTCTACCTCGACATCGGCGACCTCGTCGACTGCGCCCCTGACGACCCCCGGCTGCCCGCGCTCGCCGACCGGGTGGCCGCCTTCATCGAGGCGGCGTCCGCCGAGGCCGAGGGCATCGAGGACGTGCACCCCGTGAGCGACGACCTCATCGCCCTGCTCGACGCGGCGTTCCTCGAGTCGTTCGCCTGCGCCGCCCGGCTGCTCGAGCTGCTCGAGGAGCGCGGGTGGACCGGGTGGACCGACATCCGGCGGATGGAGCCGGCGCGCTGAGCGATCGCGGACTGTCACATCTGCCGCGTCCCGCTCGTCAGTAGAGCGAGACACCCCCGCGAGAAGGAGACGACCATGAAGACGATGACCTGCCGAGACCTCGGCGGACCGTGCGACCTCGCCCACCAGGCCGGCACCGCCGACGAGATCATCAAGGCCCAGGACCGCCACCTCAAGGAGGCGGAGAAGTTGGGCGACGCCACCCACGATGAGGCCCGTCAGGCGATGAAGGCCCGGTGGCGGCACCCGAAGAAGTCGATGGCCTGGTACACCGGGACCAAGCAGACCTTCGCCGCCCTGGCCGACGACTGAGAGCTGGCGTCGATCCGGCCACCCGCCGTTCGTGTGGACGGGCAGGGTGGCCGTGTCGCGCTCAGTCCAGGCAGAACTCGTTGCCCTCGACGTCCTGCATCACCTGGCACGACTCGTTGAAGCCGTCGGCGCGCAGCAGCGTCCCCCGGGTGGCTCCGAGGGCGACGAGCCGTGCGCACTCGGACTCGAGGGCCGCCAGGCGCTCGTCACCGACGAGCCCCGTGCCGACCCGGACGTCGAGGTGGACCCGGTTCTTGACGACCTTGCCCTCGGGGACGCGCTGGAAGAACAGGCGCGGACCCACCCCCGTCGGGTCGGAGCAGGCGAACGCCGAACCCTGACGCTCCGACGGCAGCGACCGGTCGAACTCGTCCCACGAGGCGAAACCCTCGGGCGGTGGCGGCACCTCGTAGCCGAGCACCTCGCACCAGAAGCGAGCCACGCGCTCGGGATCCGCACAGTCGAACGTGACCTGGACCTGCCTGACCGTCGCCATGCGCTCACCCTAGAGGCGCCCCCGCGGGGCTCGCCACGCCGATTCCGTTGAGGGTGCGGGCGTCTCCGGTTGTCGGCCCCACCCACCTGTGTGAGCCTTGAGCGCGGCCGACCAAGGGCGTCGGCCCTGAACCAGGGGATGGGACATGCGAAATCGAACGCTTGCCCGCGGCGTCGCGGCCACGGCCGCGATGGCCGCGATCGTCATGGGAAGCAGTGGTGCGGCTTCCGCCAACGACAAGACGATGGTGCTCAAGAAGGCCGACGGCACCGTCGTGGTCAAGGCGACGTGGGATGACCTGACCGACAACCTCTGCGTCATCGTCTACGGCGGCTCGGGCGCGTGGGGACAGGTGGCGATCGGCTCCCACTACGGGCTGTCCGAGCCCGACCGCGCCATCCGTTCCGCGTCGAACTCGGGTGGGGCCGGGTGGTACTGCACCGGCAACCTGAGCATCCGTGAGGACGCGTTGTACGACATGCAGCTGCGTTGGGAGAGCTCCGCCGGCACCTGGCTCTACTCGCAGAAGCAGACCTTCTACACCTGAGCCGGCGACCGCCTCGGCGCCCGCCGCTGCTGCCACCACGATCGAACGCCGGTCCGACGTCAGTCGGGCCGGCGTTCGTCGTGCCACCTCGGGAGGCGTCTCAGAAGTTGTTGGCCATGTTGGTGAAGCGGCTGAAGTGGCCCTGGAACGCGACGACGATCGTGTCGGTGGGGCCGTTTCGGTGCTTGGCCACGATGAGGTCGGCCTCGCCCTCTCGCGGAGAGTCCTTCTCGTAGGCGGCCTCTCGGTGGAGCAGGATCACCATGTCGGCATCCTGCTCGATCGATCCCGACTCGCGAAGATCGCTCATCGCGGGCTTCTTGTCGGTGCGCTGCTCGGGACCACGGTTCAGCTGCGAGATCGCGATGACCGGCACCTCGAGCTCCTTGGCGAGCAGCTTGAGGGCACGGGAGAACTCCGAGACCTCCTGCTGGCGCGACTCGACGCGCTTGCCCGAGCTCATGAGCTGGAGGTAGTCGATGACGACGAGCTTGAGGTTCTCGCGCTGCTTGAGCCGGCGGCACTTGGCGCGGATCTCCATGAGCGACATGTTGGGCGAGTCGTCGATGAAGAGCGGCGCATCGGAGACACGGCCCATGGTGGAGGCGAGGCGGGTCCAGTCCTCCTCGCGCATCGTGCCCTTGCGCATGTGCTGCAGCTGGATGCCGGCCTCGGCCGAGAGCAGACGCATGGTGATCTCGGTGCGGCTCATCTCGAGCGAGAAGACGACGGCGGCCATCTTGTGCTTGATCGCGGCCGACCGGACGATGTCGAGACCGATGGTCGAGTTGTGCGTCGGGATCATCGACTCGCCGGCGAGGTACAGGTGGTCATCCGCCGCCACCTCGATGCAACGAACCGGGACCGACGCGATGCGACGCACGTCGGTGATGAACCGCGATGACCGGCGGGTGAGCGTCTTGCGTCGAAGCTCCTTGTGCAGGAGCGCCTTCCGAGGAAGCCAGAACACGTCGTCGTCACACGTGAAGTTGACGTCGTAGGCCGTGGACGACTCGACCGAGCGGCCCTTGACCGCGCGCGTCGCGATGGTGCACCGGTAGCCCAGGCTGACGACGAGCTCACGAACGCCCTCGGCCAGGACGCGGTTCGTCACGGTGAACTGCACACAGCCGGCATTGGTCACGGTGCCGTCGGTGTCGAGCAGACCGGCCAGCAGATCGCGACGCTGGGCCTCGCTGGCGCGCAGGTACGCCTGCGGGACGTGCTTGTCGCCCAGGACGCCGAGACCGCGCAGCAACGCGGTCACCGTTCCGTGCTCGTCGCGACAGACCTGGCACCTGCGGAGACCGGATGAGGGCCGGCCGCAGTCGGGGCACGAGGGGTGGGCACTGGCACCGAGACCCTTCGCGCGACCTCCACACGACCTTCCGCAGGTCTTGACCTGAGAAGTCCGCGGGACGAACTCTTCGCCGCAGACGACACACGTCCGGGCGGCGACGGGCTCGTCGGGCAGGGACAAGGAGTAGCGCATCCGGGCCCCAAGGGGCTTGACGACGAGACCCTCGGCCTCGAGTCGCATCACCAGCTCGGGGTCCGCCGTGGTGATCGAAGCCCCGGCACTCGTGCCGTCTCCGAGCCAGGCACCGAGTACATAGGGCGGGACAGGCAGCGACCGGCTCTCGAGCTGAAGGGCGCCCGCGTTCGCGATGGAGTGGTTGAGCCTCGCCTCGACCGTGGTCGTGCGCACAGAGAGCGCAATCTCTCCGGTGGTGCGCACCGACCCCACACCCTTGCCACGCCGCTCGGCGCGCGAGTGCGTCAACCACTGGTGCTGCTCGTCGGCGACCAACACCGAGCCGTCCGAGAACTCCACCTCGTAGCAGGGGCGGTCGTCCATGACCTCGGTGGCCGCCACGACGCGAGTGGGACGGCCGTCCGAACCGATGACGAAGTCACCGACGGCGACCTCGCCCATCGTCGTCCACCCGGCGGGTGTCGGGAGCGGCGTGTCGAGGGCGAGCGCCTTGCCCATCGCCGGTCGGGCGGCGATGACGATCATCTGGCCGGGGTGCAGGCCGTTGGTGAGGGCGTCGAAGTCGGTGAATCCCGTTGGCACACCGGTCATCTCACCGGAACGGCCCGACGCGACCTCGATCTCGTCGACCGTGGCCTCGATGATGTCGCCGATGGCGTGGTAGTCCTCGCCGCCGCGCTTGTCGGCCACGGCGTAGACCTCCGCCTGCGCCGCGTTGACGATGTCCTCGACGTCGCCACCACCCTGGGCGTAGCCGAGCTGGACGATGCGGGTGCCGGCCTCGACGAGGCGGCGCAGCACGGCGCGCTCGGCGACGATCTGGGCGTAGTAGCCGGCGTTGGCCGCGGTGGGCACCGAGGCGATGAGCTGGTGGAGGTAGGCCTGGCCGCCGACGCGCCCGAGGTCGCCGCGCTTGGTCAGCTCGTCGCTGACGGTGATGGCGTCGGCGGGCTCACCGCGACCGTAGAGGTCGAGGACGGCGTCGTAGATGAGCTCGTGGGCGGGACGGTAGAAGTCGGTGCCCTTGAGCTGCTCGACGCAGTCGGCGATCGCGTCCTTGGACAGGAGCATGCCGCCGAGGACGGACTGCTCGGCCCCGACGTCCTGCGGCGGGAGACGGTCGTCCGGGGGGCCTCCGTCACGGGTCGACGACGACGCGAACGCGCTCGTGCTCAGCTCAGCGAGCGACACGTGCTCCCCTTCCCCTGAGTAATGAATGACATCGGTGCAACCCGGTCCACACCAGTAGACAGCGTGGCGCTGACAGCGCCGGGCAGGACGGCGCCGACGAGACCTACCCAGCCCGTCGCGCGCCCTTCCCGAGGAGCACCCGCCCCACCGTAGGTGCGGGGATCCACGGACAACAACCTCAGCCGCCCCTCGACCTCGTCCCCCTGTGGACAACCGGTGGACGGACACCCTCGACACGCCGTCAACAGGTGTGGACAACGTGTGTGAACAACTGTGGGCATGTGGCGCCGGTCACATCACGTCGTGCTCGGTGACCTGCACAAATGGCTGTCCACGGGCTGTGGAGAACAAGTTCCTCACCCCTGTGCGTTGTCCACAGCCCGTCGCGACACGCCCGACCATGGGGTATGCCGTCCGCCGCGGTCGCGCGGGCACGCTCAGAGCCCGGCGGCCGAGGCGTCGTAGTAGTCCCGGTTGCGCAGCATCGAGGCGGCAGCCTCGTCGAGCAGCGCGGTCGCGTCGGCGTGCCACTGGAGCACCGAGGCCGGGCACGAGGCCGACAGCGGACCCTCGAGCGCGGCCGCGACGGCCGCGGCCTTGCCGGGTCCGGAGGCGACGAGCACGAGACGTCGCGCGTCGAGGACGGTGCCGAGACCCTGGGTGACGCAGTGGGTCGGCACGTCCGTGATCCCGTCGAAGAAGCGTGCGTTGTCGTGGCGCGTGCGGTCGGACAGCCGCTTGACGCGCGTTCGCGACGAGAGTGCCGAGCCGGGCTCGTTGAAGCCGAGGTGACCGTTGGCACCGATGCCGAGGATCTGCACGTCGACCCCACCCGCGTCACGGATGAGTCGCTCGTACTCCGAGGCCCCGGCGACGAGCTCGTCCTCGTCGTGGCCGGAGCCGTCGGGCACGTGGAGCCGGTCGGGCGACAGCCCCAGCGGCCCGCAGACCTCGCGGAGCAGCACCTCGCGGTACGACTGGGGGTGACCGGCGGGCAGGCCGACGTACTCGTCGAGCGCAAAGCCACGGGCGCCGCGCAGGTCGAGACGACCGGTCGCCACGGCCCGCGCGAGCTCCGCGTAGAGCCCCAGGGGCGACGACCCGGTCGCGAGCCCGAGGACTGGCTCGTCGCGGTGTGCGGCCCCGAGGCCGTCGATGACGACCTCGGCCGCCCGGCTGGCGACGTCGGCAGGCGTGGGCAGGACGAGGACCTCCATCACCCCACCCTCTCACCGGGCACGGTGACGCCGTTGAGCCCGTCCGGGGAGCCGACGGAGGCCAGCCGCGGGGCGCCGGGGAGGTCCGGTGCGGACAGCCACGCGGCGCCGAGGGCCGCCACGGGCACGTCGGCCGGCAACAGCTCGACGCGGTCGGGCAGGCCGAGGGCGTCGATCATCCGAGAGCTGCGTGCGCGCCGTTCGAGGTCAGCGCGGATCCCGTCGAGGAGCGGGGCCCCCAGCCCGGCCAGGCCGCCACCCACGACGACGCGTTCGGCCCCGGAGGCGAGGGCGAGCAGCTGGACCGCCAGCCCCACCCCCGTGCAGAGCACGTCGACGGCGGCGGCCGCGAGGGCGTCGCCGGCAGCGGCGGCCGCGAACGGGTTCGTCGCCCGACGCCCGGCCACCGGCCAGAGACGGGCGAGCGCCGAGCCCGAGGCCACGGTCTCGAGGCAGCCGACCTGGCCACACGTGCACGGGGCGTCCCCGCCGACCGGCAGGTGCCCGATCTCGCCTGCCGCCCCGTCGATCCCGCGGACCACGACGCCGTCGCGCACCACGGCCGAGGCGAGCCCCGTCCCGAGGTTGAGGTACGCGAGTGCCAGACCACCGGGGCCGGCAGGACCACCAGGACCACCAGGACCGATGTCGGCAGCCGTCGACCCCTCGGCCCATGGCGCGCGCAGCCGCCAGGCACCGAGGGCGGCGGCCTTGACGTCGTTCTCGACCGCGACCGGCACGCCGAGGCGTACGGACAGCTCACCGGCGAGGTCGAGCGACTCGACCCCGAGGTTGACGGCGTGCCGGGCGACCCCGCTCACGGGGTCGACGAGCCCGGGCATGCACGCGCCCACCGACACGACGTCCGCGGCACCCCCGGCGGCCCCGGCACCCCCGGCACCCCCGGCGGCCCCGACACCCCGAGCCTCGGCGGCGAGGACCTCCCGGGCGAGGCGCACGGCAACGTCGACGACCCCTGACGCGCCGCGTCCGGACGGTGCCGAGCGCATCGCCAGCACCGAGCCGTCGGCCACGAGGACCACAGCCGTCTTCGTCCCGCCGATGTCGATCCCGAGCCGCGGCTCGGCCGTCATCGCGCCGGCACCCCGAGGTAGCGGCCGAGGGCCTGGGCGACGACGACAGAGCCCCCGAAGGTCACGAGGTCCGCACCGCCGCGAGGCCAGCCGCAGTCGACGACGATCGTCGGATGTCCTTGCGCACGAAGGCGATCGGCGACCTCCCAGAGCGGGTGCCCCGCGGCGAGCCCACGGCCGGCCACGGCGACCCTGGCACCCTCGGGCACGTCGCCCTCGGGTGTCGTCAGCCCGGCGGCCGTCGGGCCCCAGGCGACCCGCCCGACGGCGAGGTTCGGGTCGGAGGCCACCTGCACGATGACGGCCTCGCCCGGGGCGTCGAGCCACGTGCGCACCGCGTCCCCGACCTCGAAGCCGCCGACGAGCGCGCCGTTGGCCCAGCCGGGCTCCACCACGTCGGCGGTTCTGCCGTGCGCACCCGGGCCGCCGGCTGCGAAGCCCTGGGACAGCAGGACGACCCGCGCCGCCGCCTCCTCGAGTCGCTCGAGAGGCAGCCGACCCGACTCCGCCGCCCGCACGACCGCCTCGACGACGGCGAGGTAGCAGTCCTCCGTCGTCTCGGACCCGACACAGAGCAGGTCGCACCCCGCGACGAGGGCGCGAACCGCGGCCTCGGGGATGCCCGTCTCGGCCGAGGCCCCGGCCATGTCGAGGGCGTCGGAGACGATGACCCCCTCGAAGCCGAGCCGGTCGCGGAGCACGTCGCCGAGGACGACGGGCGAGAAGGTCGCCGGACGTTCGGCGTCGATGGCGCTGACGACGACGTGCGAGGTCATGATGCACGCGACCCGCGCCTCGATCGCCGCACGGAACGGCTCGAGCTCGCGCGCGTCGAGCACGTGCGCCTCGGCATGCACCCGCGGCAGCGCGTGGTGCGAGTCCGTCACGGTGTCGCCGTGGCCCGGGAAGTGCTTGGCGCACGCGGCGACCCCGACCGACTGCACACCGTCGACGTAGGCGGCCGAGTGCCGCGCGACGTGGGCCGCCTCGGCGCCGAAGCTGCGGACCCCGATGACGGGGTTCTCGTCGGCGGAGTTGACGTCGACGACGGGCGCGAGGTCGAGGTTGATGCCGTATGCCGCGAGCTCGCGGCCGATGGCCGCGGCGGAGTCCCGGGTCAGCGCGGTGTCGTCGAGGCGACCGAGCAACGCGTTGCCGGGCTGCGTCGACCCCGTCGGGTAATGCAGCCGCGTCACGTCACCGCCCTCCTCGTCGACGGCGACGATGACGTCCGGCGCCACCGACCGCAGCGACCCACACAGCTGGGCCAGCTGGTCGGGGTCCACGACGTTCGCGCCGTACAGACAGACGGAGGCCAGCCCGGCGGCATACTCCCGCTCGATCCACGCGGGGACGGTGGTGCCGACGAATCCGGGCATGAGCGTGCCGACGGTGAGGCGCCGCAGCGCCTCTCGTGAGGTGTTCATCTCAGCCCTTCACCGCCCCGCCGACGAGGCCGTTGCTCATGCGCCCCTGGACGACGAGGAAGAAGATGATGACCGGCACGGCGACGACGGTCGACGCGGCCATGACCTGGCCCCAGTCGGTCTCGCGGGTCGCGCTCGCCTGGACGAAACCACGCAGCCACAGTGGCAGGGTGCGCGACTGCTCCTCGGTCATGACGACCAGGGCCACGGTGAACTCGTTCCACGCCTGGAGGAACGCGTAGACGCCCGACGCGACGAGCCCGGGAGCCAGCAGCGGGAACGTGATCCGCAGGAAGGCCTTGGTGCGTGAGAGCCCGTCGACCATGGCCGCCTCCTCGAGCTCGACCGGCACGCCCGCGACGAAGCCGCGGAGCATCCACACGGTGAACGGCACGACGGCAGCGGTGTAGAGCAGCGCGAGCCCGAGCACGTTGTTGAGCAGCCCGACCGAGCTCATCATCTTGTACTGCGCGATGAAGAGGCCCTCTGCCGGAAGCATCTGGATGAGCAGCAGGGCGAGGATGAACGAGCGCCGGCCCCGGAAGCGGAAGCGGCTGATCGCGAGGGCCCCGAGGAAGGCGATGACGATCGCGGCAGCCACGGTGACGAGGGTGACGGCGAGCGAGATCCCCAGGGCGCGAACGAATCCCGCGTCGCCGAAGACCGTGGCGAAGTTGTCGAACGAGCCGCCGAAGGGCAGGAAGGTCGGCGTGCTCGACTGGAGCGTCACCTTGTCGAGGAAGGCCGAGTTGATCATCCAGTAGACGGGGAACGCCCAGACGAGGGCGAGGAGGACCGCGACGACGGTGAGGACCGAGCGCCTCCTCGAGCCACGGATCGATCGACGGGAGCTGACCGGGCCGAGGATGCGGGTCACGACTCCTCCTTCATGAGCGAGCGGACGTAGTACCAGCTGACGGCGACGGTGAGCAGGAGCATGAGGATGGAGACCGCGCTGGCCATCCCGAAGTCCCCGGCGCCCGTGCCGAGCTGGTAGATGTACGTGCCGAGCAGGTGGGTCTCGTTGGCCACGCCACCGGCGTCCTGGAGCAGCTTGATCTGCGTGAAGACCCTCAGGTCCCAGATGAGCTGGAGCAGCAGGACGATCGAGATGACCGGCGCCACGAGGGGAAGGATGATGTGCCGCAGGCGTTTCCAGCCGCCGGCACCGTCGATCTCGGCCGCCTCGAGCACCTCCGGGGAGAGCTGGGTCAGGCCGGCGTAGATCGACAGGGCGACGAAGGGCACGCTCATCCAGACGACGATGACGGCTGCGACGACGAGGAACGAGAGCGGCTCGACGAGCCAGTTGTGGCCCTGGGCGTCGACGCCGACGCGCTCGAGCGCCCAGTTGAGCAGGCCGTTGCGCCAGTTGACGATCCACGTCCACACCGTCATCGAGGCGACGACGGGCATGGCCCAGGCGAGCAGCAGTGCGACCTGGAGCACGAGGCGGCCGGCGCGGCTGACCGCGCCCATGAGCAGGGCGAGGCCGAGGCCGATCGCCACCGTCGACAGGGCGCACACGAGGCAGAAGGCGATGGAGCGTCCGACGATGACCCAGAGCTCCGGGTCGGTCACGAGGGACGCGTAGTTCGCGAGGCCCACCCACTCGGGCGGCTGGCCGAACTGCTGCATCATCCCGAAGTGCTGGAAGCTCGTGACGACCTGCCACCCGACGGGGTAGCCGAGCGCGGCGACGAGCAGGACGAGCGAGGGAAGCACGAGCCACGCGGGCGTCTGCCGTCGGGCGGGGCGGGCGGGAGCCGTGGGCTCCGGCGCGGGAGCGGTCTCGGGGGGAGCGGTCGCCGTGGAGGTCATGGGCGGGCCTTTCGAACCTGACGTCCGGCGGTCGGGGTGGAGGGATCTCCCGACCGCCGGACGTGGTGTCATGCGAGGGTCAGGTCACTTGAGGTTGAGCAGCGGCGTGATCTTCGCGTCGTACTCCTGGGCCAGGGCCGTGAGGTCCGAGGCGTCCCGGATCTTGGAGAAGAACTCCTCCATGACCATCTTCGACTCGACGGTGGCCCAGCCCGGGGCCGCCGGCGTCAGCTTGGAGTTCGTCGCGGAGTCGATGAGCGCCTTGGCGAACTGGTCGTCACCGAGGGAGCTGACGTAGTCGGTGTTGGCCGGACCGAGACCGGCACCGCCGAGCTTCTTCTGGTAGTCCGCGGAGAAGATGATCTTGAGCAGCTCCTTGGACAGGGCCTGGTTCTGGCTGGCCTTGGAGATGGCGATGTTCGAGCCACCGGCGAAGACCGGGGCGGCCTTGCCGTCGTTGCCCGGGAGCACGAAGGCGCTGAACTTCGCGTCGTTCCACTCGCGGACCTTCTTGCCGTCCTTGTCCTTGAGGTCGCCGATCGACCAGTGCGCCCAGCCGGGAGCCATGATCGTCGCGGCGGCGAGCGACGTCTTGCCGGTGACGTTCCCGGACTCGTCGAGGATCTCGTCGGCGTCGTTGACGTAGAGCCACGGGGTCTGGTCCTTGGCGTCGGCCGGGGCCTTGGACGCGTTCCTGTAGAGATCCTGCAGCTGGGTCAGACCCTTGACCGTGTTGGGGTCCGCGAGCGTCGAGACCCACTGGCCGTTCTCCTGCTTCGCGAGCTCGCCGCCGTTGGCGAAGATCCACGAGATGCCGTTGCGCCAGTCCTGGCCGCCGAGGAAGAAGCCGGAGAAGTTCTTGATGGTGCGGGGGTTCTTGGCGGTGATCGTCTTGACGGCGGCGTTGAACTCGTCGAGGGTCTTCGGCGCGGCGACACCGGCCTCCTTCCAGAGGTCCTTGCGCGCGAACATGTAGCGCGAGCCGAAGTAGTAGGGCAGCGCGTACTGCTTGCCGTCGACGCTGCCGACGTCGACGAACGACTGCAGCAGCTTGCTGCCGCCGAGCTCCGGGTAGAGGTCGGAGACGTCACTGAAGGCACCGACGTTGGTGAAGGTCGGGCTCTGCGTGTTGCCGATCTCGGTGACGTCGGGGGTGTTCTTCGGGTCGGGCAGCGACGTCGTCAGCTTCGTGACGAGGTCGCCCCAGCTCTGCTCCTCGATCTTGAGGGTGGCGCCGGTCTTGCTCTTGAAGGTGTCCTGCAGGTAGGTGCGCAGCTCCTTCGGGGTGTCGGTGCCGGCGAGCCAGAGGGTGATCGTCTTGCCGGCATTGCCCGACGCGCCCGCGGTGGGGTCGGTGGTCGAGCCGGTGGCACCCCCACCGCACGCGGTGAGGACGAGCGCCGCGGTGGTCGTGGCCACGGCCAGACCCAGGGTCTTCTTCATTCCTTGTCTTCCTTTCGAAGGGCCGCGGTGCGGACCGGTTGTTCGCTGGACGCGAGTGGAGGGGTGTCCCTGTGGAGGGGAGTTCGAGGGGAGGTGCGGTGTCGGGGTGCGGTGTCGGGGACCGATGGCGTATGCCGCCGGGCCGGGTCGGGGTGGACCGCGGCGTCAGGCGACACCGAGCTGGTCCCAGAGCACGAGGACGGCGGCGCCGCGCAGGACGATGTCGTAGGAGCGGTGCGCGAGGCGCACCGTGAGGTCGGTCGTCGTGCGGGCGAGGAGGCGGGCCCGGAGGGTCTCCTCGACGGCGTCCCGCAGGACCCCGCCGAGCAGGTGCTCGGGACCGCTGAGCACGACCTCCGAAAGGTCGAGGGCCGCGACGACGGGGGCGAGGGCGATGCCGAGCCGTTCGCCGGCCTCGCGCAGCGGCTCCTGCGGGTCATCGCCCGGGGCCGCGGCCAGCGCCTTCTCGAGGTTGGGGGCCGAGATCCACGTCTCGAGGCAGCCGACCTTGCCGCAGCGGCACGTCGCGCCGCCGTCGGTGCCGACGGTGACGTGGCCGATCTCGCCGGACGCGAAGTGCGCACCGCGCACCCGCTGGCCGCCGACGATGAGCCCGCCACCGACACCGCGGCCGATCTTGACGAGGACGAGGTCGTCGCCGCCGTCGCCGAGGGTGTAGTCGGCGTGGACCGCCGCGTCGGCGTCGTTGACGACGAAGACGGGCAGGCCGGTCGCGTCGGCGACGATGTCGCGCAGCGGCACGTCGGTCCAGCCGAGGTTGGGGGCGGTGTCGACGACGCCGCCCGGGCCGACGATGCCGGGGGTGCCGACGCCGATGCCGAGCAGGGGCGCGGTGGCGGCGCCGATGACCTCGTGGACGAGGTCGAGCACCGTGTCGACGACGGCCTGGCCGGAGTCGTCGCCGATCGGGCGCTCGGCGCGGACGAGGATGTTGCCGTCGAGGTCGAGCACCGCGGCGCGAAGCACCTCATGGGCGGCGAGGTCGACGCCGATGGCCTGCAGGCCGGTGCGGTTGACGTCGACGAGCGTGCCCGGCTTGCCGGGACGCACGACCTCGGACGGGCCGAGCTCGACGGCGTGGCCGCTGTCCATGAGCTCGGAGACGAGGTCGGAGACGGTCACCTTGCTCATCCCGAGGCGACGAGCGAGGTCGGCCCGGCTCATCGCGCCGACGGAGTAGAGCATCTGCAGCACGAGCGAGAGGTTGTGCCGCCGGCCGTGCGCAGGCAGTACGGCGGTGCGGGGGGAGACGCGGCGGGCTCGCGGCAGTGCGGTGGTCACGAGAGTTAGTAAAGTTTACTAACTCTCGATGTGGCAACCCCTTCGTCGAGAAAAGTTCACCGGCCCTCCGGCCGATCGAGGTGATGCTGACACCGAGGTGGGTAGCGCCATCACCTTGAACGAGGCGGTCTGGAGGGGCCCTGCGTGGGTGCCGCGACATACAGTCGAGGCATGTGCCGCAACATCCGACAGCTCCACAACTTCGAGCCCGCCGCGACGAGCGACGAGGTCCGTGCCGCCGCGCTGCAGTACGTCCGCAAGGTCAGCGGGAGCACCAAGCCCAGCCAGGCCAACCAGGCCGCCTTCGACGAGGCGGTCGAGGCGATCGCGCACGCGACGGCCCACCTGCTCGAGCACCTGACGACGACCGCGCCGCCCAAGGACCGCGAGATCGAGCGCCAGAAGGCGCGCGAGCGCAACGCCGTCCGCTTCGGCACCCCCGCCTGACCCGCGCCGGCCGACTCGTTGTCCTTCTTCGTCGCCGTCGTCGCGGCGATCCTCGCGCTGCTCACGTTCTTCCTCCACCGTCGCCTCGCCGTCGCACCCGGCTGGCCCACGGCGGCCCGACGCGCCACCGCCGTCGTGCTGGCGCTCGGCTGGGCCGCCAACCTGGGCGCCTTCGCCGTCCAGAGCGGGCTCATCAACCCGCGCGGCACCCGGTGGCTCGCCTGGGTGGGCATGACCTGGCTCGCGTTCGCGTGGTACCTCCTGCTCGGTGTGCTCGTCCTCGGGATCCTCGCTCTCGCAACGAGACTCGCCCACCGCCCGGACGCGCGCCGGTCGATCCTGCGCGGGGGCACGCCGCTGGTCGTCGTCGCGGCACTCGGTACGACGGCCTTCCGGAGTGATGTGCCGGAACTCGCAAGCTCGTGACGCCACATCCCCGGCTCCAGCCTCCACGAGGCGTCGGAGCCCACGGTCTCGACGGTCACGGTCACCGACGCCGACCTCCCGGCCGAGCTCGACGGCCTGCGCGTCGCGCTCGTCACCGACCTGCACGTCGGCCCGATCCGTGACGCGGGCTTCACCCGCCGCGTCGTCGACCAGGTCAACGCGCAGCACCCCGACGTCGTCGTGCTGGGCGGCGACCTCATCGACGGCAAGGTGAGCCAGGTGTCCGACGCACTCGCTCCGCTCGCCGACCTCGAGGCCCCGCTCGGGGTCTTCGCCGTCAGCGGCAACCACGAGTTCATCTCGCAGGAGGCCGATGCGTGGATGGACCACTGGGAGACCCTCGGCATCGACGTCCTGCGCAACGAGAACGTCACGCTGACTCGGGGATCCGCCTCCATCCGGATGGCCGGCATCCACGACGAGACCGGCCGCGGACCCGACTCCCCCAACATCGACGACGCGCTCGCCGGCGTCCCCGCTGACACCTTCACGATGCTCGCCGCGCACCAGCCCAAGGCCGCCGAGTCGGGTCAGGGCAAGGGCGTCGACCTCCAGCTCTCCGGCCACACCCACGGCGGCCAGCTGTGGCCCTTCCGGTATGCCGTCCTGCTCCAGCAGCCGCTCGTCGACGGCCTCGGTGCGGTCGACGACGTGCCGGTCCTGACGAGCCGCGGCGCCGGCGCCTGGGGTCCCCCAGTCCGGGTCCTCGCGCCGCCGGAGATCCCGGTCATCACCCTGCGCGCCGGCTGAGTCCCGCCCTAAGGTGGCCGCATGGGCATCTGGGCGACCCAGGTCACTCCGCGGCTCGTCGCGGCCGGCGGCGAGGACGAGAAGACCCGCGCCCTCCGGGCCCGGGCTTGCGAGGGGCTCCGTGGGGAGGTCGTCGAGCTGGGCTTCGGCAGCGGTCTCAACGTCGGTCTCTACCCCGCTGCCGTGACGCGCATCGTCGCCGTCGAGCCGTCCGACGTCGCGTGGGAGCTGGGGGCCCAGCGCCGCGCACGCAGCCCGATCCCCATCGACCGCGGCGACCTCGACGGCCAGTGGCTGAGCCTGCCGGACTCGAGCGCCGACGCCGTCCTGTCGACCTTCACGCTGTGCACCATCCCCGATGTCGGCCGCGCGCTGGCCGAGGTCCGGCGGGTCCTGCGCCCGAGCGGCGCCCTCCACTTCCTCGAGCACGGCATCGCGCCGGAGGAGGGCGTGCAGCGGTGGCAGCGCCTCATCGAGCCCGTGCAGAAGAGGGTCTTCGACGGGTGCCACCTGACCCGCCCGATCGACCGTCTCGTCGAGCAGGCGGGTCTCTTCATCGAGGACATCGAGCGGGCCTACGCGCCGATGCCGAAGGTCATGAGGCCGTGGGTCTTCGGCTACCTCGGCCGGGCCGTGCGGCCGGCCTGACGGCGAGCACGACCCAAACGTCCGGCACCCCCCCTCGTCAAGGCAGAGACGGACGCTTCGGCGACGATCCACACGGACAGGGGACGGTGCAGCGGGCGGACGAGGTCCTCGCCGACCCCGCTCTCGATGTCGTGGTGCTCGACGGCTGACGGTCCCGTCCGCGGCGCCGACTACGGTTGGCACATGTCGATCGGCCCGCACCCCGACCTCGTGTCGGAGGTGCGGGCCGCTCTCGTCGCCCGGGCCGACCCGGAGCGGGCAGCCGGCCAGCAGCGCTACATGAAGTCGGCGATGCCGTACGTCGGCCTCACGCCCCCGCAGCTCAAGGCGGCCCTCGCTCCCCTGCTCCGCGACCCCGGCCTCGCCATGGAGTCACGGGAGCAGTGGGAGGCGACGATCCGGGCCCTGTGGGACGGCGCCACCCACCGGGAGCAGTGGTATGCCGCCATCGCCCTCGCGCGTCACCGCCCCTACCGCGCGTGGGTCGACAGCGACGCGATGCCCTTGTGGGAGAGCCTGATCCGGGCCGGTGCGTGGTGGGACGTCGTCGACGACATCGCGACCCACCTCGTCCGCGACACCGTGCTCGCCCACCCGACGGTCGAGGGGCTACGGATGCGCGACTGGGCCGGATCGGACTCGCTGTGGGTGCGCCGAGCGGCGATCATCTGCCAGGTCGGCGCGCGTGACCGACTCGACCAGTCGCTGCTCACCGACGTCGTCGGGCCCAACATCGACGACCCGGACTTCTTCAGCCGCAAGGCGATCGGCTGGGCGCTGCGCGACCATGCCCGCGTCGACCCGCAGTGGGTGCGCTCGTTCGTCGCCGCCCACCCCGACCTGTCCGGCCTGTCGCGACGCGAGGCGCTCAAGCACCTCGGACCGCTGTCGTGAGGCCGTCGTGAGCAACACCGCCCCCCTGCCCACGAACCACCGCCGCGAGATCGTCCGCCTGGCGGTCCCGGCCTTCCTCGCACTCATCGCCGAGCCGCTCTTCCTCCTCGCCGACTCGGCGATCATCGGCCACCTCGGCACCGCCGAGCTCGCCGGGCTCGGGGTCGCGAGCGCGTCCCTCGTGACGGCAGCCGGCATCTTCGTCTTCCTCGCCTACGGCACGACGAGCGTCGTCGCGCGCCACCTCGGCGCCGGCGACGAGCGCTCCGCGCTGAGCGCCGGCCTCGACGGCTTCTGGCTGGCCCTCGGCCTCGGCACCGTCACGGCCGCCGCGGTGGCTGTGTGGGCCAGACCGATCAGCGCTGCCTTCGGCGCCTCCCCGGCCGTCATCGAGCAGGCGACGACCTATCTGCGCATCTCCGCCCTCGGCATCCCCGCGATGCTCGTCATCCTGGCGGTCACGGGAGTGCTGCGTGGCCTCCAGGACACGACCACGCCCCTCGTCGCCTCGGTCGTGGGCTTCGGCGCCAACATCGTGCTCAACCTCGTCTTCGTCTACGGGTTGCACTGGGGCATCGCCGGATCCGCGTGGGGCACCGTCATCGCCCAGACCGGCATGGGCCTCGCGCTCGTCACCGTGCTGCTCGTCAAGGCCCGGGCCCGGCAGGCCCGGCTGCGCCCGCACCCGGCGCGCGTCCTCGCAGCCGCGCGGACCGGCATACCTCTGCTCGTGCGCACCGTCGCCCTGCGCGCGATCCTCATCGTCACGACGTGGGTCGCGGCCTCGCTCGGCGACGTGACCCTCGCGGCCCATCAGGTGGCGATGACGGTCTGGTCGTTCCTCGCCTTCGCGCTCGACGCCCTCGCGATCGCGGCGCAGGCCATCACCGGTCGCGCCCTCGGCGCCGGCGACCGGACGGCCGTTCGGGAGGCCATGGGCACGATGATCCGCTGGGGGGTGTGGGGTGGGCTGGCCCTCGGGCTCGTCATCGCCGGGCTCCACTCGGTCGTGCCGCCGCTCTTCACCCCGGACCCGGCCGTCCAGGAGGCGCTCGGTGCGGCCCTCGTCGTCGTCGGGCTCGGGCAGGCGGTGGCGGGCTACGTCTTCGTCCTCGACGGCGTGCTCATCGGTGCGGGCGACGGCCGGTGGCTCGCGTGGGGCATGGTCGTCACGTTCGTCGCCTACCTGCCGCTCATCCTCGCGGTGCGCGCCGCGGGGCCCAGCGGCTCCGCGACCCGGGACGTCGTCGTGCTCTGGCTCGCCTTCACCGGGTTCATGGTCATCCGCGGCGTCCTGCTCGGTTGGCGGGCCCGCCGTGACGACTGGATGGTCGTCGGCGCCCGCTGAGCGTCAGCCCGCCCGGACGGCGCCGGCCACGAGGAGCCCCGCGGAGGCCAGCGACAGCGCGGCCCGCACGTGGTTCATCGCGACCCAGCCCGGCGCATACCCCTGCCAGGCCGCCGCCGCGGCGGCGGAGCCGGCGTCCACCCGGCCCAGCGCGTCGTTGCGCGGCACGTGGTAGGCCGCGGTGACCCCGAGGGCGACGACGCCGGTGAGCGCCCCGGCCACGAGCAGGACCCGAGCGCTGCCGCTCGAGCGGGCGAACGCCCAGCCGCCGACGGCGAGCGACCCGAGACCCGAGACGACGAGGGGCACGGCGAGGCCGCGTGGCGCCGTGACGTTGATGGCCTGCATGGCGCGCACGGCGTCGCTCGCCGCCAACCGGTCGAGGCCCGGCATGACGAAGGTCGAGAAGCCGACGAAGACGCCCCCGAGCACGCCGGTCCCGAGGGCGGTCGCGAGGGTGACGGTGCGCATGAGAGTCGTGTCCATGTCTCCATGACACTGCGCCGGGGTGAGCAGGTGAATGTCCCTTCGGCTCATCAACCTCAGCGATCGTCTCATCGGCGTACCGTGTGGCGATGGACACCCTCAGCGCCGTCATGGACGGCCACCGGGCCCGCGGCGCCTCGCTGCTGCGGTGCGAGATGCGTGCGCCGTGGGCTCTGCGGATCGAGGACGAGGCCGCCCTCGGGCTCGTCGTCATGGTGGCGGGGACGGCTGAGCTCCTGCCCCAGCGGGGCGAGGCGATCGCCCTCGGCACCGGCGACCTCGCGCTCGTCAAGGGCACCCACCCGTGGGTCTTAGCCGACGACGTCGCGACCGAGCCCGGCGTCGTCATCGAGCCCGGCAACGTCTGCCGGTCCCTGACGGGCGAGTACCTGGCCGTGTCGCTCGGGCTCGGCACACGCACGTGGGGCAACGCGGGTGACGAGCCGGGAGACACGACCTTCCTCACGGCGTCGTGGGAGCTCGCGAGCCAGGTGACGGGCCGGTTGCTCGACGCCCTGCCCGACGTGGCAGTCGTCCGTGCCGACGAGGCCGACCCGACCCTCTCGGGGCTGCTCGCCCGTGAGGTGCAGCGCGACCTCCCCGGCCAGGACGTCGTGCTCGACCGCCTCGTCGACCTCGTGCTCATCGGGGCCGTCCGCCAGTGGTTCTCGCGCGCCGAGGACTCGGCGCCCTCCTGGTGGCGGGCCGGGTCCGACCCGCTCGTCGGCCGCGCGCTCGCGGCGCTGCACGACGAGCCGGGGCAGCCCTGGACCCTCGACGTCCTCGCCGCCCACGTCCACGTGTCGCGCGCGACCCTCTCGCGCCGGTTCACCGAGCTCGTCGGCCAGTCGCCGATGGCCTACCTCACCCACTGGCGGCTGGCCCGCGCCGCCGACCTGCTGCGCACGGGCAGCCTCAGCGTCGAGCAGGTCGCACACGCCGTGGGCTATGCCAACGCGTTCGCCTTCAGCGCCGCCTTCAAGCGTGAGCACGGGTCGGCGCCGCGCGCCTTCCGGTCGGCGCCCGTCGTCCCGGGAGCCTCGAGCCCCGTCCCCGGCTGACCTTCCGGCGCCTCGGACAGCGCACCTATGCCGTCCCGCAGCGTCCCAGCGACCCTGACCGACGCGTGGGCTCGGTCAGGGCCAACTGCTACGGGTTTCCCAGCGTTCTTTAAGGTCGGGCGCTCATAGTCGATGTCGTGAGTTGCTCCTGTGCGACTCGGTGATCTCCTCCCCCTGTCGGATCACCGGGTCAAGGGCACCCGCCCCTGCTGGTCGAGTTCGGCGACGTGACCAGCAGGGGCGGGTTTTTCTCGTTTCCGGCCTGCTCGCGCCCTCACATGGCGCCCTCACACGGCGCCCTCACACGGCGCCCTCACATGGCGCCGTCGGCGACCTCGACATCGGACAGCAGGGCCTGGACCTCGGCCGTCGTCGGCATCGCCGTCGAGCACCCGAGCCTGCCGGCGACGAGAGCACCGGCGACGTTGGCGAAGTGCAGGACGCGCTCGAGGTCCCACCCCTCGAGCAGGCCGTGCACGAGCGCCCCACCGAACGCGTCGCCCGCACCGAGGCCGTTGACGACCCTCACGGGGAAGGCGCCGACCCTCACCTGCTCGGAGGGCGTCATGGCGAGCACGCCCCCTGGTCCCTGCGTGACGACGGCGAGCTCGACGCCCGCCGCCAGGAGCGCGCGGGCCGCCCGCTCGGGGTCGGCCTCCCCCGTCGCGACCTCGCACTCCTCGACGTTGCCGACGGCGACGGTCGCGTGACCGACGGCCTCGCGCACCCGCCGACGGGCCTCGTCGGGGTCGCTCCAGAAGGCGGGCCGGTAGTCGAGGTCGAGGACGGTGAGCGGCGCCCGGCCGCGCTCCTCCCAGGCAGCGTGGTGGGCCGCTCGGCTCGGCTCCTGGCTGAGCCCGGTGACGGTCGACCAGTAGACCCGCGCCTCCCGGATCGCTTGCAGGGGAAGGGAGTCCGCCGTGATGAGAAGGTCTGGCGCGATCGGGTAGCGATAGGACCAGATCGGGAAGTGGTCAGGCGGGAACACCTCGCAGAAGGTGACCGGGGTCGGCGGCCCAGCGGTGATGGTCTGCACGTGAGCGTCGTCGACGCCGAGCTGCAGCAGCTCGCGATGGACGAAGCGTCCGAAGGCGTCGTCGGCCGTGGCGCTGACGAGCGTGGCGCGCCGACCGTGGCGGGCCGCGGCGACCGTGACGTTGGCCGCGCTGCCGCCGAGGAACTTCTCGAAGGTGCGCACCTCGTCGAGCGTGACGCCGTGCTGGAGGGGGTAGAGGTCGACGCCCACCCGACCCATCGCGACGAGGTCGTAGACGGTCATGGGAGCCTCCCACCGGTGCCGGGCCCACGCCGGCGTCTGGACCTCCACGCTAGCCGCGATCAGGTCACGGAATGGTCACGGCTCTTGACCGATGCCCTCCGGCACCCCCATTCTCCTCGTGAGAGCGCTCTCACGGCCCCGTCTCACGCACGGAGAGCGCTCCCACACCCACACTGGGGATGAGACCAAAGGAGCTCTCCATGACATCCCGTTCCACCCGGATCGGCGCGCCCTCCGTGCGCTCACGCCACGCCGTACTCGCCACCCTCACCGTCGGCCTGCTGGCCCTCTCGGCCTGCAGCTCGGGTTCGGGTGCCGACAGCCCCTCCACCCAGGCCGGCAGCACCGGTGGCGGCGGACCCGTCACCCTGACGCTCGCCACCTTCAACCAGTTCGGCTACGAGGAGCTCATCCCCGAGTTCGAGAAGTCGCACCCGAACATCAAGGTCACCCACAAGAAGGCCGCGACCTCCAACGAGGCCCGCGACAACTTCTTCACCCGCCTCTCGGCCGGCAGCGGCATGGCCGACGTCGAGGCCGTCGAGGTCGACTGGCTCCCGGAGATGCTCCAGTACTCCGACAAGTTCACCGACCTCAACTCCGCCGACGTCCAGGGCCGCTGGCTCGACTGGAAGGCCAAGGCCGCCACGGATGCCGAGGGCCACCTCATCGGCTACGGCACGGACTCCGGCCCCGAGGCCATCTGCTACCGCAGCGACCTCTTCAAGGCCGCCGGCCTGCCGAGCGACCGCGAGTCGGTCGCCAAGATGTTCGGCAACACCTGGGAGAGCTACTTCGCCGCCGGCAAGCAGTTCAAGGCCAAGTCGAAGGTCCCCTTCTTCGACAGCATCGGCGCCACCTACCAGGGCATGGTCAACCAGCTGGAGGCCGCCTACGAGAACCCGAGCGACGACGCGATCACCGCGACGGACAACGCCGCCGTCAAGAAGATCTACGACCAGGTCATCCAGGCCGGCATCACCGACGGTCTCTCGGCCAAGCTCCAGCAGTGGGGCGACGACTGGACCGCGAGCTACCAGAAGAACGGCTTCGCGACGATGCTCTGCCCCGGCTGGATGGTCGGAGTCATCGAGGGCAACGCCAAGGGCGTCAAGGGCTGGGACGTCGCCAACACCTTCCCCGGTGGCGGTGGCAACTGGGGCGGTTCGTACCTGACCGTGCCGAAGCAGAGCGCCCACCCGAAGGAGTCCCAGGAGCTCGCCGCGTGGCTGACCGCGCCCGAGCAGCAGATCAAGGCCTTCAAGAAGGTCGGTGCCTTCCCGAGCCAGAAGCAGGCCCTCGAGAGCCAGGACCTGCTCTCCTTCACGGTCGCGTCCTTCAACAACGCGCCGACCGGCCAGATCTTCGCCGACCGCGCCAAGGCCGTCACCATCACGCCGTACAAGGGCACCCACTACTTCGCGATCAACGACGCGATGCAGCAGGCCCTGACCCGCGTCGAGCAGGGCAGCTCCCCGCAGGAGTCGTGGGACAAGTGGGTCGGCGACGTCAAGGCCCTCGGCTGACCTGATCCCGCCGGTCGACGGGTCGAACGCCCGACCCGTCGACCAGCCGACCGCGGACGGCCCGGTGCACCCCTCACCGTTCACCCGGGCACCGGGCCGTCCGCCCGACCATCGGAAGCGCCATGACCGTTCAGTCCCCCACCCGCACGACGCAGCCGGACCCGCCCGGCGCCGCGGCGATCGTGCAGCGCACGCCCCTGCCGCCCCGCTCGGGATGGCGGCGCCGCCTGACGAAGCTCGACGAGAAGGGCGCGCCCTACGCATACGTCTCGCCGTTCTTCATCCTCTTCGGCATCGTCGGGCTCTTCCCGCTGCTGTACACCGCGTGGGTCTCGCTCCACAAGTGGAGCCTCATCGGGGGCCAGGGCGACTTCGTCGGGCTCAAGAACTACGCGGACGTGCTCGCGCAGCCCTACTTCTGGAACGCGCTGAAGAACACCGTCAGCATCTTCCTGCTCTCGAGCGTGCCGCAGGTCATCGCCGCGCTGCTCATCGCGGCCGCCCTCGACAGCGGGCTGCGGGCCCGCACGTTCTGGCGGATGGGGGTGCTGCTGCCCTACGTCGTGGCCCCCGTGGCCGTCGCCCTCATCTTCAGCGACCTCTTCGGCGACAAGTTCGGCCTCGTCAACCACCTGCTCGGCCTCGTCGGCATCGACCCGATCCAGTGGCACAAGGAGGTCCTGCCCAGCCACGTGGCCATCGCGACGATGGTCAACTTCCGGTGGACCGGCTACAACGCCCTGATCTTCCTCGCCGCCATGCAGGCCATCCCCCGCGACTACTACGAGGCGGCCATGATCGACGGCGCGGGCCGCATCCGCACCTTCTTCTCGATCACCATCCCGCAGCTGCGCGCGACGATCATCTTCGTCGTCATCACCTCGACGATCGGCGGCCTGCAGATCTTCGACGAGCCGCGGATGTACGACCAGTACGGCCTCGGCGGCGCCGACCGCCAGTGGCAGACGCTGACCCTCTACCTCTACCAGCTCGGCTGGACGCAGAAGAACTTCGGCCGCGCGGCCGCCGTGGCATGGATGCTCTTCCTCATCGTCATCGTCTTCGCGGTCGTCAACTTCCTCGTCACCCGCCGGATCGCCTCGAAGGGACAGCGATGACCGCCCCCACCCTGACCCCTGCGCCCGTGGTCAAGCCCCGACGGGGCACGAAGCTCGTGCGCCGCACCCAGGCCAGCCCGACGGCATACGTCTTCCTCGCGATCGTCCTCGTCGGCTCGGCGTTCCCGCTCTGGTGGTCCTACGTCATCGGCAGCAAGGACTCCGCGGCCATCGTGCAGGACCCGTTCTCGTTCGTCCCCGGCGGGCACTTCCTGCAGAACGCGAGCACCGTCGTCACGACGATCCCGTTCTGGAAGGCCCTCGGCAACAGCATCCTCGTCAGCTCCACGGTGGCCGTGCTCGTCGTGCTCTTCTCGGCGATGGCCGGCTTCGCCTTCGCCAAGCTGCGCTTCCGGGGTCGCAACGGTCTGCTCGTCTTCGTCATCGCGACGATGGCCGTGCCGACCCAGCTCGGGATCGTGCCGCTCTTCATCGTCATGAGCAAGCTCGGCTGGATCGGCAGCCTCTGGGCCGTCATCCTGCCCAGCGCCGTCAGCGCGTTCGGCGTCTTCTGGATGACGCAGTACCTCCAGGAGGCGCTGCCCGACGAGCTCATCGAGGCCTCGCGCGTCGACGGCGCGTCGACGCTGCGGACGTTCTGGTCCATCGCGCTGCCAGCCGCCCGCCCGGGTGCGGCGATGCTCGGCCTGTTCACCTTCATCGCGACGTGGACGAACTTCTTCTGGCCGTTCATCATCCTCGACCCCGGCAACCCGACGCTGCCCGTCGCCCTGCAGCAGCTGCAGGCCGCCTACTTCGTCGACTACTCCCTCGTGCTCAACGGGGTCGTGCTCATGGCGCTGCCCCTCATCGTCCTGTTCGTCTTCGCCGGGAGGCAGCTCGTCTCCGGCATCATGCAAGGAGCCGTCAAGGGATGACCGCCCAGACGCGTACCCACCAGACCCTCATCACGCCGGGCACGACGCCCGCGACGAATCTCCTCGTCGCACAAGGACGCCCGGTGCCGCAGGACTTCCTCCTCGGCGCCGCGACCGCGGCCTTCCAGATCGAGGGGGCCCGTCACGAGGACGGCCGCACCGACTCGATCTGGGACACCTTCTCGCACACCCCCGGCGCCGTCGTCGACGGTGACACCGGTGACGTCGCGTGCGAGCACTACCACCGGTATGCCGCCGACGTGGATCTCATGAGGTCGCTCGGCCTGCAGTCCTACCGCTTCTCGACGTCGTGGGGACGCATCTGCCCCGACGGCGGACCGGTCAACGCGAAGGGGCTCGACTTCTACGAGCGGCTCGTCGACTCGCTCATCGAGTCGGGCATCGCGCCGTGGCTCACGCTCTACCACTGGGACCTGCCGCAGGCCCTCGAGGACCGCGGCGGCTGGACCTCGCGCGAGACCGTCGACCGCTTCGTCGACTACGCGCTCGCCGTGCACGACCGGCTCGGCGACCGCGTGCGCACGTGGACGACCCTCAACGAGCCGTTCTGCTCGGCCTTCCTCGGCTACACCGCCGGCATGCACGCGCCGGGCCGCACCTCACCCGCCGACGGTCTCGCCGCCGCGCACCACCTCCTGCTCGGCCACGGCCGGGTCGTGCAGGAGCTGCGGGCCCGCGACGCCTCGCTCGAGCTGGGGCTGACCCTCAACTTCACCGTCGCCGACCCGCTCGATCCCTCGGACCCGCGCGACGTCGACGCCGCGCGCCGGGTCGACGCGCAGATGAACCGGATCTTCCTCGACCCGATCTTCCGCGGAGAGTATCCCGCCGACCTCCTCGAGGACGTCCGCCACCTGGGACTGACCGACCACGTCATGGACGGCGACCTCGAGGTGATCTCCACGCCCATCGACGTGCTCGGCGTCAACTACTACAACGGCGAGGCCATCGGCCACGAGCCGCCTGCCGACGCCCTCGACGACAGCGTGAACGGCGGCCGCACCACCCGATCGCCGTTCCCCGCCGCCGATGACGCCCACCGCCACCCGCGCGGGCTCCCCGTCACCGCGATGGACTGGGAGATCCAGCCCGAGGGGCTGACCCGCCTGCTCGTCCGGCTCCACGAGGAGTATGCCGGCCCGGCCGGGGTCGCCCTGCACGTGACGGAGAACGGCGCCGCCTTCGACGACGCCCCCGACGAGGACGGCTTCGTCGAGGACCGCGGCCGGACGGCATACGTCCGCTCGCACCTCGGCGCGATCCTCGACGCCGTCGACGCGGGGGTCCCCGTGCGCGGCTACTTCTACTGGTCGCTGCTCGACAACTTCGAGTGGGCCTGGGGCTACGCCAAGCGCTTCGGTATCGTCCGAGTCGACTACGACACCCAGGTGCGCACGCCCAAGGCGAGCGCGCTCGACTTCGCCCGCATCATCTCGACGCGGAGGCTGCCCAGCCCGTGGGACGCCCCGGCCACGAGCGGTGACGGCGACGACCCTGCAGGAGAATCGACACCATGAGCGACGGGACGCTGGCCACCCCCGTCGGACGACCCACCCTCGAGGAGGTCGCCCGGGTGGCCGGCGTGTCCCGGGCCACGGTCTCGCGCGTCATCAACGGCTCACCCCGGGTCAGCCCGGACGTGCTCGTCGTCGTCGAGAAGGCCATCGCCGAGCTCGACTACGTGCCCAACCGGGCCGCACGGTCACTCGTCGCCCGCGCGACGATGTCGATCGCGCTCGTCGTGCCCGAGGACACGCACCGCTTCTTCGGCGACCCGTACTTCGCCGACGTCGTCCAGGGCATCAGCGACCGGCTCGACGACAGCGACTACGTGCTCAACCTCCAGCTGACGCACCCGAGCTCGCCGTCGGAGAAGACGAAGCGCTACCTGCTCGGCGGCAACGTCGACGGCGCCATCGTCGTCTCGCACCACTCCGGCGACCACTTCCTCACCTCGCTCAGCCGGTCGCTGCCCGTGGTCTTCGGCGGGCGACCGATCGGCGAGGCCAAGGACCGCGACTACTACATCGACGTCGACAACCGGCTCGGCGGCGTCCGGGGCACCCGGCACCTCATCGACCGGGGTCGCACCGCCATCGCGACGATCACCGGACCGGCCGACATGCCGGCCTCGGTCGACCGCGAGCAGGGCTGGCGCGACGCCCTCGCCGAGGCCGGGCTGTCCGACCACCGCCTCGCGCGTGGCGACTTCACCGAGGCCGGCGGCATCCGCGCCGCGCTCGCCCTCATCGACGAGCACCCCGACCTCGACGCGCTCTTCGTCGCGAGCGACCTCATGGCGAGCGGGGCGCTGCTCGCGCTCGACGAGCGCGGGCTGCGGGTGCCTGACGACGTCGCGATCGTCGGTTTCGACAACAGCAAGTACGCCACCCGCGGCAAGGTGGGGCTGACCACCGTGGCCCAGCCCGCCCAGGAGATGGGCGTCGTCATGGCCGACACGCTGCTGCGCCTGCTCGCGGGCGAGTCCCCGCCCCGGGTCACGACGCTCGACACGGAGCTCGTCGTCCGCGACTCGAGCTGACGGGCAGCGGAAGTGCGGGGAACTCGTGTGCCCCCCGTGACAACCTCCCGCGGCACGCGAGCGTCCTGATCTGCATCGGCTCGACGAGCGAGCCCACCAGACAGGGGATCCATCACATGTCCGTCACGCGTGCCCTCACCGCCATCGCCCTCGCCACCGCGACGACCATCGGCACGACCGCCCTCGTCGTCGCTCCGGCGCACGCCGGGGGCGCACCCGATCTCGGCACCGTGGACGTCGACCGCCAGGCCCGCCTGCACGTCGGCGTCGTCACCCTTCGAGGCACCTACACGTGCACCCTGCCCGACTCGCCGGCGCTCTCCGGTCCGGGGACGCTGGGCCTCGAGCTCGTGTCTCGGTCGGGGGCAGCCGCCACGACACCGCTCACGGTCTCGGTCCCGGTCACGTGCGACGGGACCGAGCGCAGCTGGACCGTCTCCACCGCCGCGGGTTCGCTGCGCCAGGGCCGGGCCTGGGTGCACGGCCACCTCGAGGTGCCCGATGCCGCCGGCAGCACGCCCTGGGAGCTCTTCGACACGACGGTCGCGGTGGTCGGCCGCCGCTGAAGGGCCCGCCTCACCGCGAGCCGGCGGCACACCTTGGGGTCAGCGACAGCTTGGTGTCAGCGGCTCAAGGAGGACGGCGTGGGTCGACCCGAGCGTGTGCGCGCCGCCGCTCGGGGAGGTATGACGAAGGGCCGGGCTCCGCCTGTGCGGAGCCCGGCCCTTCGACGTGTCAGACCTCGACGGTCAGGCGGGGACGACCTCGAACTTGAGGGTCGCCGCGACCTCGGGGTGCAGACGGACGGTCGCCTCGTAGGAGCCGAGCGTCTTGATGGCCTGCTTGACCTCGATCTTGCGCTTGTCGAGCTCCGGGCCACCGGCAGCCTTGACGGCCGCGGCGATGTCGCCGTTGCTGACGGCACCGAAGAGGCGACCGGACTGGCCGGACTTGGCCGGGACCTTGACCGACGTGGCCTCGAGCTGGCCCTTGACACCCTTGGCGGTGTCGAGGTCCTTGATCTCGCGAACCGCACGGCCCTTGGTCAGGGCGTCGACCTGCTTCTGGCCGCCCTTGGTCCACGGGGTCGCGAGACCGCGCGGCATGAGGAAGTTCCTCCCGTAGCCGTCCTTGACCTCGACGATGTCACCAGCAGCACCGAGGCCGGTGACCTCGTGCGTGAGAATGAGCTTCATGGTGTTCTCCTCGTTCCCGAAACCGGCTCAGCGAGCCGAGCTCGAGTAGGGCAGCAGGGCCATCTCACGGGCGTTCTTGACGGCCGTGGCGATGAGACGCTGCTCCTGGGTGGACACACCGGTCACGCGACGCGCGCGGATCTTGCCGCGGTCGGAGATGAACTTGCGCAGGAGCGCAGTGTCCTTGTAGTCGATGTTCTCGACCTTCGCCGCCTTCAGCGGGTTGGCCTTCTTCTTGGGCTTGCGCACAACGGGCTTTGCCATCGTGGTGCTCTCCTTCTTGATGAGAGCCCGGGGTTTGGTGCCCCGGGATGGGTTAAAGAACTACTGGGGTATGCCGTCCGGCTGAGTCACCGGACGGCGGTGCTGACCTGCTCGATCAGAAGGGGGGCTCGTCGTAGCTGGGGGCTGCGCCCCAACCACCACCCTGCTGGCCACCGGCAGCCGGCTGACCGCCACCGGAGCCACCGCTCCAGCCGCCGCCCTGCTGACCACCTGCGGCCGGGGCACCCTGGGCACCGCCGGCAGAGCCGCCGGTCGCCCACGGGTCCTCGGCCTGGCCGCCGCCGGAGCCACCGCTCCAGCCGCCACCCTGGCCCTGGCCGCCGCCGAAGCCGCCACCACCGCCGCCGGCACCGCGCTGGGTCTTGTTGACCTTGGCGGTGGCGCTGCGCAGGGACGGGCCGATCTCGTCGACGTCCATCTCCACGACGGTGCGCTTCTCGCCTTCCTTCGTCTCGTAGGAACGAGACTTCAGCCGGCCGGACACGATCACGCGCATGCCCCGCTGGCACGACTCGGCGACGTTCTCCGCCGCGTCGCGCCACACCGAGCAGCGCATGAACAGCGTCTCGCCGTCCTTCCACTCATTGCTCTGGCGGTCGAACTGCCGCGGCGTCGAGGCCACGGTGAAGTTCGCGACCGCAGCCCCGGACGGCGTGAAACGCAGCTCGGGGTCGGCGGTCAGGTTGCCGATGATCGTGATGACGGTGTCGCCTGCCATGGACCAGTCCTTCGTCGGTTGATCGAGCGGATCAGTAACTTCGCTGAATCAGGCGCCGGGGCGCAGCAGCTTGGTGCGCATGACCGACTCGCTGAGGTTCAGCTGGCGGTCGAGCTCCTGGGCGGTGGCCGGCTCGGTCGTCATGTTGACGACGACGTAGATGCCCTCGGACTTCTTCTTGATGTCGTAGGCAAGACGGCGGCGGCCCCAGATGTCGACGTTCTCGACGGTGCCCCCGTCGTTCTTCACGACGGTGAGGAACTTGTCCATCGTCTTGTCGACGGTGCGCTCTTCGGTCTCCGGGTCGAGGATGACCATGAGTTCGTACTGACGCATGCTTCTAACCCACCTCCTCTGGTCTCGGCGGTCACGAGTCTCTCTCGTGACAGGAGGGTTGCATTCGTCCCGCCGCGAGCCTGGGGCCCGGCCTGATCTTCCAGCCGGGTTCAGCCTCGCAGACCTCACCGACATCGGTCGGTTCGATCCACAGGCCACCGGGCACACGGCGAACTGGGCAAGACTACCGGCCCGGACGGCATACTCCGAAATCGGAGGGCCCTCGCCCGACCACGGCTCAGGAGAAGCGGACGATGAGCCGGTCCTCGGCGCCGCTCATCGGGCCCGCGAGGTCGTCGGGCTCACCCTTCGACCGGCTCCACCGGTCGCGGGCCCGCAGCCACACGACGGCCACGAGCCACAGCACGGCCACGACGCGCAGCATCGAGAAGAAGGCGTACCACGACGCCGGCAGACCACGATCGGGCACGGTCGTCGCCGCGATCGTCAGCCACACCGCGACGAAGTTGAGCGTCTCGGCGCCGGCCCAGATGAGGTGGTCGCGCCACTGGAGGGCGCACCACGCGATGAGCGGCAGCAGCCACAGCGAGCTCTGCACGGTGAACGACTTGCCGGTGACGAGCACGATGCCGACCATGACGAGCGACACCTCGGCGATCGTCGGGCGTCGGGCCGACGACAGCGCGAGCACCGCCCCGACCACGAGGGCGACGAGCCAGCCGACGACGGCGAGCGCCGTGACGGCCCCCGTGGGCAGGGGGTGCCCGGCGAGCTGCGGCAGCAGCCACGGTGAGCCGTAGCCGGCTCCGGCCGACGCCCACCCCTGGTAGGGGGAGGCGGCCGCCTCGCGGTTGAGCAGCCAGAGCCCGGAGAGCAGCGCGCCGAACGTCAGCAGCGCGTAGCCGACGACGCGACCCATCTCGCGCAGCCGACCGGACCGGACGCAGAGCAGCGCGATCGCGACGAGGATGAGCACGGGATAGGTCCGCGCCCCGATGGCGAGCCCGAGCAGCACTCCGGCGAGCGTCGGGTTGCGCCGCGACCACGCCCACATGCCGGCGCTGGCCAGCGCCACCCCGAGCAGGTCGGCCGAGATGAACCCGGCCAGCACGACGACGGGGGACAGCGCGACGTGCGCCGCCGAGATGGGTCGAGCGGCCGACGACGCGACGAGCCACACGATGACGAGCAGCAGCAGGGTCAGCAGCACCGACCACAGTGCGAAGTACCACGCGGCCCGCGTCTTGAGCGATCCGTCGTCGGGGCCGAGGCTCGCGACGGCCGTGAGCACGAGCCCGGTCAGGGGCGGCTGCCCGGTGACCGGCGCGCCGTCGCCGCCCTGGAGGTATGCCGCGAGGCCGGCCTTGAGGTTCGCGTCGCGGTACGCCGTGGGCAGGTCGGCGTAGCAGGCGCTCCAGAACTGGGTGTCGCCCGTGAAGCCGGTGCGCAGGCAGGGGGCGCGCAGCAGGATCGCGAGCCCGGCGGTGACGGCCGTCAGGGCCGACAGCAGCGCGGCCGTGAGCACCCACGGGAGCTCACGGGCTGCGGCATACCGTCCGCGGGGGCCTCCGATGATCTCGGAGGCCGCCCGCACGACGGGGTCGTCGACCTTCTCGGTCACCGGACGGTCACCCCGTCACCCCGTCACGGTCCCCGGCCCGCGCGCGCGTCATGGGGCGTTGCCGGGTTTGGTCGAGGTGGGCGACGGCCCTCCTCCCCCGGGCAGGGGAATCGTGATCGTCGGCTGCGTCGTCGTCGGCTGGGGCTTCCCGGTGCCGTTCGTCTTCGTCGGCTGCTGCGTCGTCGTCGGGGGTGCCGTCGTGGTGGTCGGCGCCTGTGTCGTCGTCGTCGCGGGCGCCTGGGTCGTCGTCTGCGGCGGCGGCGTGAACGTCGTCGTCGGGGTCGGGATCTTGTCGTCGCCGACACCAGCGCGGTTCGGGAAGTCCTGGACCTCCATGTTGTCCGTCACGACCTTCATGAAGTCGTAGAAGACGTCGGCCGGGATCGTGCCACCCGTGAGGTTGGTGTCCTCGGAGCTCGTCAGCGTCTGCGGGTTCCCGTTCGCGTCGGGCTTGTACATGCCGATGGACACCGCGAGCTGCGGGATGAACCCGGAGAACCAGATCGACTTCGCCTCTGAGGAGGTGCCCGTCTTGCCCGCGACCGGGCGGTTCAGGCGCTGGAGCTTCGTCGCGGTGCCGCCGTCCTTGACGGTGTAGGTCATGGCGTCGGTGACGTCGGCGGTCACGTCCTTGTCGAAGGCGCGCTTCGTCTGCGGCTTGGCGTCGTAGGTGAAGTCACCGGTCGTCGAGGTGACCTTCTTGACGAAGTACGGCTTGGCCCGGACTCCCTGCGAGGCGATCGTCGAGTAGGCCGTGGCCATGTCGATGACGTGCGGCGAGGCCGTGCCGAGGACGTTGGTGAGGGTCTCGTCGAGACCCGGCGTCCGCGCGGGGATGCCGGCGTCGATCGCCGCCTGCCGGGTCAGGGCCGGCGTGATCGTGTTGTTGAGGTTGACGAAGGCCGTGTTGATCGAGCGACCGATCATCCGGCGCATGTCGACCATGCCGTAGGAGCGGTCGCCGAAGTTCGTGATCTTCGTGCCGTCGATCTCCTGGGGCTGGTCGCCGTCGAACTTCGTCTTCGTGGACACGCCGTCGCGGACCGCCGCGAGGACGGCGAACGGCTTGAAGTTCGAGGCGCCCTGCATGATCGCCTGGGTCGAGGTGTTGAACTGCGACTTGGCGTAGTCGGCGCCGCCGTACATCGCGACCACGGCACCGTCGCCGGGCCGGACCGCGACGAGGCCGCCCTGCACCTTCTTGGGCAGGTTGTCCTGCATCGCCGCGATCGCCGCGGTCTGGGCCTTCTTGTCGATCGTCGTGACGATGCGCAGGCCACCGTTGTCGATGTCCTGCTCCGAGAGGCCGGTCGAGACGAGCTCGCGCTTGACCTGGGCGGTGATGAAGCCGTTGGGGCCCGACGAGAATCTGTTGCCTTTGTAGGCCTGGATCTTCGGCAGCTCGGTGTACTTGGCCCGCTCGGCCGCGCTGAGCCAGCCCTCCTGCACCATCCCGTCGAGGACGTACGCGTAGCGCTTGGTGAGGTTGGCCTCGGCCGTGTCGCCGTTGGCCGGGTCGTAGAGGGAGGGCGCGTTGATGACCGACGCGAGCACGGCGCCCTCGCCGACGGTGAGCTTGGAGACGTCCTTGCCGAAGTATGCCTTGGCCGCGCTCTGGATGCCGTAGGCGCCGCGGCCGTAGTAGATGGTGTTGAGGTACTTCTCGAGGATCTCGGCCTTGGAGAGCTGGCCGTCGATCTTGACCGCGATGAGGATCTCCTTGGCCTTGCGGGAGATCGTGCGGTCCTGGGTGAGGAAGTAGTTCTTGACGTACTGCTGGGTGATCGTGGAGCCACCGACCTGGGTCTCACCGGTGACGCTCGTCTTGACGGCGCGCAGGATGCCGCCGACCGAGATGCCGTTGTTCTGGTAGAACGTGCGGTCCTCGGCGGCGATGTGGGCGTCCTGGACGAACTTGGGCACCTGCTTGAGCTTGACCGACTCGCGGTTGCCGTCCTGGACGGCGATGCGGTCGAGCTCGGTCTTGCCGTCGCTGTAGTAGACGATCGAGACCTGCTTGTTGGCCAGCTCGTTGGGCTGCGGGATGGCGGTCTGGTTGTAGGCGATGACGACGCCGACGACGCCGAGCACGAGCAGCACCGCGGCGGCGATCGAGCCCCACTTGAGCGTGCCGATGGCCCACTTCTTCCAGCCGGTGCGGCCCTCGCCCTCACCGTCGGCGAAGCCGGCGGTCCCTGCGGACCGGCCGTTGCCGTTGCCATTCCCTGCGCGCTGGGGCCGGCCCTTGTCGGCCGCCAGCTGGGCAGCGCGGATGTCGCGCCTGCTCTGCGTCACAACCTGCTCCATTCACTGATCAGGCCCGAGAAACCGTCCCGGGCCGCCACTCAGTATGACCTGACCGGCGCCGTGACGACGAAACGACGGAGGCGGCTCACACGACCCGCACACGTTCTCCACAGTCTCCTGTCACCCACGCGGGGCGCCCGGATGACGAGATCATGACCGACTCCTGTCGGCGGACTGACGGCCCGCTCTCGCGGTCGTGACCGCGCTCTGAGGGGTCCCTGAGAGGTTCCCGTGTTCCGACGTCCCGCGGGGCGCAGCAGCGGTGCCATGGCCCGTAGGCGAGCGCCCGGGGCGGGTGCTCGGAGGGACAGAGGGTGAGTGGCATGGACGGACTCGACCAGGTTCACACCAGCGGCACGACGGGGACGGGCGCGTCGACCACGCCGTCTCGGCGTACGTCGGCCCGGGCGACAGCAGGCCGCTCGGGACCGGGGCGGCGCAGGCGATCGCGAGGCGCGCACGGCACCGCCCGACGGTTCGTGTCCGCCCTGGGAGCCCTGGCGCTGCTGGCCGGCACGCTCGTGTCGGTCCCCGTGCTCACCGCTGCGCCCGCCCAGGCGGCCGAGACGAACGCCGTCACGGTGACCCTCCACGCCGCACGCTCGGAATCCCACGCGACACCGGCCGTGACCAAGGGTGACGACGTGACGAGCGGATTCCGCTACATGATCAACGTCGACAACAGCGGCAAGAGCGCCCCGGCCGGCGGACCGCAGGCGGGATCCGGCTGCTCCCCGCAGGATCCCGGCTACCCGAACGACTGCAGCTGGCCCTCCATCCTCGAGGACCCGGGCGCCGCGCCGATCTACCGGCAGGGCACCGATGCCGACTTCGGCAGCGCCGGACTGACGCTTCCCGACGGGGACTACCTCGTCACCGTGCTCGCCGACGGCTACAAGATCGACGGCGCCCACTTCACCGTCCCGATGACCGAGCCCACCGGCGGCGGCCCGGCCGTCGTCGACATCGGCGTGCAGCCGGACCCCCTGCCCGACTCGACGCTGCGCGCGCAGGTGTTCATCGACGACGCGTCGACGAACGGCGCCATTGACAACGGCGAGACGGACCGGGCCGAGCTCGTCAACACCCGCTTCCAGGGCCACATCAACGACACCCTCGGCGAGGTCACGACCGACGTCTACGGCAACCCGCTCTGCACGACGTACGTCGGCGAGGACCCGGACACGCACATGATCCCGTGGACACCTGCGTCGCGCGACGCCGACGGCCTCCCGATCGTCGACACCATCGGCGGCAAGTGCTTCAGCGACGGCACCGGCATGATCGCCATCCCGCACCTCGGGACCAACAGGTACACGACAACCGTCACGCCGCCCGACGGCAGCGGCTACCTGCAGACGACGACCCTCGAGGGCAACCACGACTTCGACACGTGGCTCATGGAGGGCGCGACCGGCTACGACACCGAGTTCGCCGTGGCGGGCGAGCCCGTGCCCACGCCGCAGTTCGGCTTCATCAGGCCGAAGAACTCGATGGCGGCCGGCACCGGCTCCATCAAGGGCGTCGTCGTCGCGGCCAAGCAGTACTACCCGCCGACCGGAGGCAGCTTCAACCTCTACAACGGCATGACGGGAAGCAAGCTCGACAAGCCGATCGAGAACCCGATCCTGTCGCTCAACGACCTCGACAACGGCGACCAGGCCGTGTGGGTCGGTCGCGGCGGCACCGACGGCTCCTTCACGATCCCGAACGTCCCCGACGGCACGTACCAGCTGACGTGGTGGGACGAGCCGCAGAACTACATCCTCCAGCTCATCAACGTCACCGTGGCCGGCGGCGAAACCGTCGACATGAAGCAGCTGCCGATGAACGGCTGGTGGACCGAGATCAGCGGGCACGTCTTCCTCGACGACAACAAGAACGGCAAGCGTGACCCCGGCGAGCAGGGCGTCGCCCAGTTCCCGCTGACCCTGCGCAAGAAGGACAACTCGCTCATGGACCGCGGCTCCAACGCCGTGGGCACCGACAGCACCGGCTTCTACGACTTCGAGGCCGGCTACCCGCTCGCCGAGTGGCTCATCCTCGAGGCCTACTCCGACAGCTTCTACACGACCGGCGTCACCTACCAGGCCGACAACCAGCCCACACCGACGACGATCAAGGGAGCGGGCGTCGACGTCAGCATCCTGCCGATCATCGGACTCTCGGGCACCGTCGACTGGGGCGTGCAGAAGTATGACGCGGCCGGCACCAAGGGCGGCCCGCGCAACGGCGGCATCGTCGGCTCCGTCTCCTACGACACGACCCGCAACGAGCTCGACCCGCAGTACGCGGCGTCCGAGGACTGGCAGCCGGGCGTCCCCAACATCCCGGTGACGCTCTACGACACCGTGGACTGCCCGCTCGACGGCGTCACGCCCTGCGACGCCTCGGAGACGTACGCGCTTGCCTCGGACGGGTCCTACAAGAAGGGCAAGCCGCTCAACACGTACGTCTCGGAGACGTGGGGCCGGCCGACCGGCTGCACTGCCCGTGACGTCGACGGCAACCCGATCCCGCACCCAGCTGGCGAGGACGTCCTCGTGCCCAACCAGGGGACCGACGGCGAGTGCCTGTCCGCGCTCGTGAACGGCGTCCAGATCGGCTCGTACGCCACCGACCAGGGCAAGCCGGAGGCCAACTTCGGCGCCGCGGTCGACGGCAACTACGGCTTCGGCGACGGCTGCTTCACCGGCACGCTCGACGCGACCGACCCGGCCAACCCGACGTGCACGGCTCCTGACGGCAGCGACGGCTTCGAGCCGCTGCCCGGCGCGCACGCCTACCTCGTCCAGGTCGACATCCCGAACGACCAGAGCGGCAACCCGATGTACACGGTGACCTCCGAGGAGGACATCAACATCGCCCGCGGTGACACCGTCGTGCCGCAGGTCCCGCCGCCCGCGTGCGCCGGCTCACTGCACCAGGTCGACGTCGCCGGCATCGACGCCGCCGGCCGCAAGCCCGGCGAGCCCGGATACGCCGGCGACGGCTACCCGGTCAAGACCGGCACCGGCAGCAACGGCGTGCCCGCCGGCGTCACGGTCGCGGCGTCCTCGCCCGTGGACAACGCACCCTTCACCGACATGGGCGGCTCGCCCTACGAGGGCATGGCCAAGGCGCGCTGTGACACCAAGCTCGTCGAGCTCAACAACGGCAAGTCGATCGTCCCGATGTTCAACGTCTTCACGGACGTGCCGATCCCGTCGCGCCTGCGCGGCCTCATCGTCGACGACCTGAACTTCTCCGTCGACAAGCGCACGACGCTCTACGGCGACAAGGCCGGGGTCCCCTACGCGCCGGTTGGCATCTACGACTTCACCAACCGGCTCGTCTACACGGCCCAGTCCGACTTCAACGGGTTCTACGACGTGCTGATGCCCTCGACCGACCACATCTCGTGCCCGACACCGTCCGGTGTCTGCACGAACCTGTACCGGTTCGTCGGCAACGACCCCGGAGTTCCGGGCGCGCTCAACGCCGACTACAACCCGCGGTTCCGCACCATCGCGACCGAGTTCGAGGCGATGCCGGGCGTCACGATCCCGACCGACCTCGCGCCGACCCAGGTGGGCGTCAGCGTCGGCACGCCGGGCACGAGCCCGTCGACGGTGTCCTGCCCGATCAACCCGGTGCAGCCACAGCTGTTCTCGGTGTCCAAGCCATTCGTCCGGAGCAACGACACCGGACCTGGGCGCACCATCACCCTCAACGGCCTCGGCTTCGGCGCCACCCGCGGCACCGGCACCGTGACCCTCGACGGCGTCGCCCTGCCCGAAACCGCCTACGGGCCCTGGAACGACACGACGATCCAGCTCGCCGTCCCGGCCGTCGGGTCGGGCGTCACTGCCGGGGCCCACAACCTCGTCATCACCGGCAGCAACGGCAAGAAGACCGTCAACGGCCTCACCTTCCACGTGCTCGGCACGGGCTACTCCCCGACGGTGTACGAGGTCGGTCCCGGTGTGGCAACGGCCAAGTACGACCCGACGAAGTCGGCGAGCAACACCGGCACCGCGGGCGTCAGCCACGCGATCCAGAACGCCATCGACGACGCGAACGCCGGCAACGCGCTCATCGTCGTCTACCCGAACACCGCTGTCGCGGTGACGAACCCGCGCGGGGCCTACTACGAGAACCTCGTCGTGACCAAGCGCGTCAAGCTCCAGGGCGTCGGCGGCGGCGGGTTCCAGGGCCCGAACGCCAACAGCCCGTACGTCCGCGGCACGATCCTCGACGGCGGCGCCTTCGGCGGTGACACCGACCTCGCGACCGACTGGTTCACCAAGGTGGACGGCCTGACGTGGGACGGCAACCAGACCGTCAGCGACGGCGCGGTCATCTACCTGCTCGCGCAGCAGAACGCCTTCCCGAGCAACGCGACGTTCAAGCCGAGCATCGACGGCTTCGACATCCGCGGCGGCGACCAGCAGGGCTTCCCGGGCAACATCAACGACCTGACCGGGCAGCTGACCAACCTGCCGCCGAACATCATCACCCAGGGTGGCGCGGTCTTCGCCAACGCCTACATCCGCCAGCTCCAGGTCACGAACAACGTGGTCGAGAACAACGGCGGCGGCTACGGCACGATCCGCATCGGCACCCCGGACCTCGCGGCGCCGGACACCAACCAGCACAACGAGGGCGTGCGTATCGCCAACAACCGCATCGTGCAGAACGCCGGCACGAACCTCTCCGGGGCGATCGGCCTCTTCGCCGGCTCGGACAACTACGCGGTGTCGGGCAACGACATCTGCGGCAACTTCTCGCTCGAGTACGGCGCAGGCGTCAGCGTCTACGGCCTGAGCCCGAACGGCTCGATCGACCACAACCGAATCACGCTCAACAACTCCAACGACGAGGGCGCGGGCATCATGATCGCCGGGCAGCTGCCGGCCAACCCGAACACGCTCTCGCCGGGTTCCGGACCGGTCAACATCGTCGCCAACGAGATCAAGGGCAACCTGGCCAACGACGACGGTGGCGGCATCCGGTTCCTCATGTCGGGCAACTTCCCGATGAACGTGCACGACAACGTCATCGCGAACAACGTCTCGACCCACGAGGGCGGCGGGATCGCCATCAACGACGCGCCGAACGTCCGGATCTACGGCAACACGATCATGGGCAACATCACGACGGCCACCGCCGTGACGTCCAACGGACTGCCCGCACCGGCCGGCGTCTCGACGTCGACGAACAGCGACCAGCTCCGGGCTGCGGGAGCCTCGTTGTACAGCAACCCGCTGATGTTCGACAACATCCTGTGGGACAACCGGGCCGGCACCCGCGCCGGCACCACGGTGACCGGCATCGGCCTCGCCGGTGACGCCTCGCCGGTGGACGAGTGGGCCGTCGGCAACGCCGACAACACCGGGCTGCTCTCACCCACGAACTCGGTCATCCAGCAGAACGTCGCGCACCAGTACGTGACGAACACCAACAACCGCCCGACCGACCCGCAGGTCGTCGAGCAGTACAACGTGTCCGTGTCGTTCGCGACCTGGCGGCAGAACCCGGCCTTCGTCGACGCCAACGTCGTCACGGTCGAGCAGCCGCCGGACCTCATGGGCGACTACCACCTGAAGTCGTGCACCACCGGCTCGGCGTCGCCCGCCTGCAACCTCGGTGCGGCTTCGGTGGGCGGGGTCAGCATGGCGACGACCGACATCGACGGCGACACCCGTCCGTCGAGCGGTGGCCACGAGGCCGGCGCCGACGAGGTGCCCGGCACCGCGACCCCACCGCCCGCGGACCCGATGTTCTGGTTCTCGACGGCCGGCGCCAGCAACCCGCCGGGAGTCGGCGGCACGGCGGACGCGTCCGACATCTACAGCTGGACCGGCACGGGCTACGCCCGCACGCTGGACCTGTCGGCGGCGCCGTATCGAGTGCCGGCCAGCGCCGGACTCGACGGGTACGCCCGGGTGGACGGGAACCGCTTCTACGCGACGTTCAGCAACGACACCACACTGCCCGGCATCGGCGCGGTGCAGGACGAGGACGTCGTCTACTGGAACGGGAGCGCCTGGTCGGTCTGGTTCAACGGCACGGCGCACGGCCTGACGAGCAGCTCGCTCGATGTCGACGCCATCACGGTCAGGTCCGGGATCCTCTACTTCTCGACCTTCGGCGACCGCAACCCGCCCGGCGTCTCCGGCACCGCCGACGACTCGGACGTGTACAGCTGGAACGGCACGACCTACGCGCGGGTCTGGGACGCCTCGGCCCACGGCGTGCCGACGACGGCACGCATCGACGGATTCGCGGTCGACACCGCAGGACACGGGTGGGCGTCGTTCAGCGCCGACACCACCCTGCCCGGCGTGGGCGCGGTCCAGGACGAGGACGTCGTGGAGTGGACCGGGACGGCGACGACGACCGGCACGTGGAAGGTCTGGTTCAACGGCACGGCCCACGGCTTGACGTCGAACAACCTCGACATCGACGCCTTCTCGATCCCGGGCAACGCGGCATCGCCGGCCACCGCGTCGGCGGCGACCGTCACCGGGACCGGAGTCTCGATCCCGCGACCGGGACGGCCGGTCCGATGACCAGGCCCACGGGCCCCGAGCCCACCCACACCTCGCTCACGACCACTCGACAAGGGGACGTCATGGACACGTACGACCCGCACACGGAGGACGCTCCGGCGCCCGGAGGGAGCCGCAGCGGCGTCAGCCGTCGCAGGTTCCTCGGCCTCGCCGGCGGCGCCGCCCTCGTCGCCGGGGTCGGCACCTGGACCGGACGCGTCCTCGCGCCCGAGCAGGTCGCCGCCGCCGCCGATGCTCCACCGAACCTGTACCTCGCCGGCACCGACGGCTGGATCCACCTGCCGGCGACGCCCTCGATCCCGCCGTACCACCCGGACAACCTCGCTCCACCGGGACTGACGACGTACATCTTCGGCTTCCGCAACGTCACCGGCATGACGACGACGCAGCGGCTCAACCAGAAGAACAAGGCACAGCACTCGGCGCCGATGTTCTGGGTCGACCAGTACGACCCGGCCGAGCACAACGAGTTCCGCGTCCAGCTGACGAACCTCGGCCTGGCCCTGCGGCCCGATCTCTTCGACGCGCACACGTTGCACTGGCACGGCTTCCGCAACGTCATCCCCTTCTTCGACGGGGAGCCGACCGGCTCGGTCTCGGTCCCGGCGGGACGTGAGTTCACGTACGTCTACCGGCCGCGGGAGGCGGGGACGTACATGTTCCACTGCCACGTCGAGGACGTCGAGCACGTGCACATGGGCATGACCGGACTCGTCTTCGTCCGGCCGTTGCAGAACCGCACCGGCAACGCTGCGGGCGCACCGGTGGCCAGGGTGAACGGAGGCGCCGCCGGCGCTCCCATGGGCTACCTCTACAACGACGGCGTGGCGACCTCGAGCCCGGCGTCGACCGCCTACGACCGCGAGTTCGCGATGTTCCTGTCGGAGGTGTGGGCCGAGGCCCACTGGGCCGACGCGCACATCCAGCTGCCGGAGTGGAGCGACTACCGCGCCGACTTCGCCCTGCTCAACGGTCGCGTCTACCCCGACACGGTTGAGGCCAATGGCCCGTCGGTCGATGCCTTCCACACCGTGTCGGGTGAGACCTTCACGGCCGACGGCGACCTCATCCCGCCCGCGGGTAGGTCGGACCTCCAGTACCAGCCGATCTCGTCGCTCGTCCGCTGCAACCAGGGGGAGCGCGTGGCGCTCCGGTTCTCCAACCTCGGCTTCCGTGAGTCGGCCATGACCATGACCGGTATCCGGATGCGGGTCGTCGGCCGTGACGCCACCCCGATGAAGGGCCGTGACGGCACCGACGCGTCGTATGAGACCGACACCCTCAACATCGGTCCGGGCGAGAGCTACGACGTGCTCTTCACCGCGCCGACGAAGACCGGGCCGGGAGCCTACGACACCTACTACCTCTACAACCGCTCGTTCGCGCGGTCGAACAACCTCGCACCCGGCGGGTTCGGTGGGCAGACCACCGAGATCCGCGTCTACGCGAGCGGCGTCGGCAGCCAGAGCTACCCGAACGACTGGGGGAACTGAGCCATGAACGCCACATCACTCCGACGTCGCGGGCAGGCCTTGCGTCGCGTCCTCTCGGTGGCCACGGTCGCCGTCCTCGGCGCGGCCGGCGCGGCGGTCGTCCAGAGCGCACCCGCGACCGCTGACCCGCCGCCGCGCAACGGCATCGTCTGCACCCCCGGGACGACGCTGACGACGACGAGCGGCACGTCCACCGTGACCCAGCGCGTCTTCGACCTGACGACGCGCACCGGCTACATCGACCTGCCGGACGGCAACACCGCCTACATGTGGGGCTACTCGAGCGGCTTCGACCCGTTCCAGCACCCGGGACCGGTGCTGTGCGCCCACGAGGGCGAGGTCGTCACCGTCGTCCTGCACAACACGTTCGCCGAGGAGACGTCGATCGTCTTCCCCGGCATGGACGACGTCCTCGCGAACGGCGTCCCGTCGCAGCCGCCCACGAGCGGTGGCTTCATGACGAGCCTCGCGCCCGGCGCGGTCGGGGTGTCCCCCGGCAACGCCCCGAGCACGATCAGCTACACCTTCACCGCGAACCGGGCCGGCACCTACCTCTACGAGTCCGGCACGAACCCGGAGAAGCAGGTGCGGATGGGACTGTTCGGCGCGCTCATCGTGCGGCCCTCCATGGGCGACGACTACGCATACGACAACGCGAACGACCGGTTCACCTCGACCGAGGAGTTCATGGTGCTCCTGTCGGAGATCGACCCCTACCAGCACCAGGCGGCCGAGGCGGGCAAGAACTTCAACCTCAACAACTACAAGCCGCGCTACTGGCTCATCAACGGGCGCGGGTACCCGGACAGCATCGCCGACAACGGTGCGTCCTGGCTGCCCAACCAGCCGTACGGATCGCTCGCGACGGTCAAGCCGTACAACGCGACGACGCACCCTCTCCCCGGGATGGCGCGGTACCTCAGCGTCGGCAGCGAGGACTACCCCTTCCACCCGCACGGGAACAACGGCCTCGTCGTCGGCCGCGACGGACACGAGCTCGCCAACGCCGGCCACGACATGTCGATGGAGAAGTTCGCCATCAACATCGGCCCGGGGCAGACGTGGGACGTGCTCTTCAAGTGGTACGACGCCGAGGGCTACAGCTCGAGCAACCCGGTGGACGTCACCGTCCCCGACCTCGTGAACCAGGTCGTCGGCACGTTCTACTCCGGTACGCCGTACCTCGGTGACACCCAGCAGCTCCCGCCCGGCGTCCAGACGCTCAACCAGTGCGGCGAGTACTACATCATCAGCCACAACCACGCGCTGTACCAGATCACCTCGTGGGGCGTGACGATGACCGGTCCCATCACGTACATGCGGATCGAACCGCCCAACGCCACGAACTGCGGCTGAGAAGAGGTGACTGAGATGACTACACGAAACCGGGGCAGCCGAGTCGCTGTCCGGTCCCTGCTGGCCGGAGGCGCCCTCACCGCAGCGTGGCTCCTCCTGGGCCCGACGTCCGCGGCGCACGCCGCGAGCCAGTCGTTCGACCTGTACGCCACGACCGGGACGACGTCGTTCAACGGCGCCTCGGTGGGCGTCTGGGGTTACTCCCCCAACGGCGCCGCCGTCACCGCCCCCGGAGGGCCGGTCCTGACGGTGGACGCCGGCGACGTCGTGACGATCCACCTGCACAACCAGCTCGCCGAGAGAACGTCGCTCTACGTCGGAGGCCAGCCGATGGTGCCCGACACCACCGGCGCCGCCGGCGGCGCGACGAAGGACTACGTCTTCACCGCGGGCCGACCGGGGACCTACCTCTACGAGGCCGGCCTCACCGCGAACAACGAGCACCAGGTGGCCATGGGCCTCTACGGCGCGCTCGTCGTCCGTGGCGCACCGGACGCGACCACGTCGCAGCCGCAGGCGTACGGCGACGCCGCCTCGGCGTACGACACGGACGCGGTCCTCGTGCTCAGTCAGTTCGACCCGGCCATGAGTGCGAGCCCGGCCACGTTCGACATGCGCAACTTCAAGCCGAGGTACTCCCTCGTCAACGGCAAGGTGCACCCGCAGACGGCCTCGATCCCGGCGACCGTCGGCCAGAAGGTGCTGCTGCGCTACGTCAACGCCGGTGTCGACTACCGTTCCATGGGCGTGCTCGGCGCCTCCCAGCACCTCGTCGGTGTCGACGGCAGCCGCCTGAAGAACGGCACCACCGACATCTCGCGCAGCTACGTGGCGGAGACCTTCGGGCCCGGCCAGACGGCTGACGCCGTCGTCACGGCACCGTCCACGAACGGGCGGCTCCCCGTCTACGACGCGAGTCTCGCACTGCACAACTCGAGCGCGGCGGGCCTGGGCGGGATGCTCACCTCCGTCGTCGTGACGGGCGCTGCGAGCGGTCCGGACACCGCCGGCCCCGTCACCTCCGCGGTGGCATGGGCCGGTGGCACCGTCACCGCGACGGTGAGCGACGCGACGACGGGCGGTGGCAACGTCATCGCCGCCGAGGCGCGGCTCGACTTCGTCGGCGCTGCGCCCGTGACGCTCACCGGTGCTTTCGGTTCCCCGACCGCAACGGTCACCGGACCGGTCGGTATCGCGTCCGGGGAGCACGTCATCTACGTGCGCGGCCGGGACGCGGCCGGCAACTGGGGTCCGTGGAGCTCGGTGCTCGTCAGCGCCGGCGACGCGACCGGCCCGACGACGAGCGGCGTCAGCATGGCGCCCGCCACGACGAACGGCGCGGTCGACGTCAGCGTCACCGCGACGGCCAACGACACAGCCTCGGGCGGGACGCCCATCGGTGGAGCCGAGTTCACCTTGGACGGTGGCAGCGCGACGACGATGTCGCTCACGACCCAGGGCACGGTAGCCAGCCTCCAGGGCACCATCACGGCCGCGAGGGTCGTGGCGCTGTCCGAGGGCACGCACACGGTCTCGGTCCGCTCGCGCGATGCGTCGAACAACTGGGGTGACCCGGCCACGGCGACGTTCGTCGTCGACAAGACAGGTCCCACCGCGTCCGACCTCTCGGTGACCCCTGACCCGAACAACGGACTCGTCCCGCTCAACCAGTCGAGCCCCTCGGTTCGCCTCTCGGCGACCCTGAAGGACACGACCGGTGTCGCACAGAGCACCGTCGTCAAGGCCGAGGCCTTCGTCGACACGCTCGGCTCGCTCGGAGCGGGCATCCCGATGGAGGCGTCGGACGGCGCCTGGACATCGACGACCGAGAACGTCTACCTCGACATCCCGCTCGCCACCGTGCGGCAGATGACGGACGGCGCGCACCACCTGTACGTCCGCGGCAAGGACGCCGCCGGCAACTGGGGTGCGGCGACGTTCGTGGACCTGCACGTCGACAAGACGGGGCCGGCGGTGGCATCGCTGACGCTCTCTCCCAACCCGACCGGCGGCGCGGCCATCGTGACCGTGACCGGCACGGCGACGGATGCCTTGTCGGCTCTCGCGAGGGTCGAGTGGTTCCGTGGCACCGACCCGGGTGTCGGTAACGGGACGGCGCTCACCGTGTCCACAGCGGGCGCGATCAGCGGGTCGATCGACGCGAGCGCCTTCAACGAGGGCGACACGACGCTGTCGTTCCGTGCCAAGGACGCAGCGGGCAACTGGGGCGCCGTCGTCACCAAGATCCTCACGGTGTCGGGCCGGCAGCTGTACTACTCCACGGCGGGCAACACCAACCCGCCCGGCGTGGGCGGCACGTCCGACGACTCGGACATCTACCTGTTCAACGGCTCGACGCATGCCAGGGTCACCGACCTCAGCACGTTGGGTGTGCCGGCGAGCGCCAACGTCGACGGCTACAGCCGTGTGGACGACACGCACTTCTACGTCTCGTTCAGCGGGACCACGAACGTGGGTGGGTTGACGGTCCAGGACGAGGACGTCATCTACCGCAACGGCAGCACGTGGCAGATGTACTTCGACGGCTCGACGCACAACCTCACGACCAACGTCGACGGCATCAGCGTCGTCGGATTGGGCGCCTCTCGGGTCCTCTACTTCTCCCTCGCGACGAACGCCACGCCGCCGGGAGCAGGTGGAGCCGGTGACGACGCCGACATCTACCGCTGGTCCGCCGGGAACACCTACACCCGGGTCGTCGACGCCTCGACCGTCGGCATCTCGGCCGTGGCCAACGTCGACGGCGTCAAGTTCGTCAGCTCGGGCGACTACTACCTGTCGTTCAGCTCGGACGCGTCCGTCACCGGCCTCGGCACCGCCGCCGACGAGGACGTCATCCATCGCACCGGCACGGCCTGGTCGACGTACTTCGACGGCTCGATGCACGGGCTCCACACGTCCAACAACCTGGATGTCGACGCGTTCGACATCCCCTGACCCGAGGCGGACGCCGGCCCTCGTGGCCGGCGTCCCCTCGAAAGGAGCGAGGCGATGACCGCCCAGCCCATCACCGCAGCGGCCCCCCGTGACGACGAGAGTCGTTCCCGCCCCCGGCGGTGGCGTGCCTGGGCGGTCATCGCCCTCGTGCTCGCCCTCGCGGTGGGGCTGGCCGTCCGCGCCGCCGTGAACTCGGCCGCCGACGTCCGCTCGGGCACCGAGCTCGTCGACACCCAGCAGTTCGCGGCCTACACCGGCGTCAACCTGACGCTCCTCGGCGTCACGGCCCAGGGCGGGATGATCGAGTTCCGCTACCAGGTCGTCGACCCCGACAAGGCGAGCCTGCTGCTGCACCAGGACGACCGTCGTCCGATCCTCGTCGCCGAGGACTCCGGCGTCACGCTGGCGATGCTCTCCCGTCCGCACAACCACAAGGCTGACCTCAAGGCCGGCGGGACCTACTTCTTCATGATGGCGAACACCCGGAACGCGATCCACGACGGCACAAAGGTCACGGTCATCGTCGGCGGCATCCGACTCGAGCACGTGGTGGCCCGCGCATGACCACCCCGGCCCGCCGTGCAACCACCCCCGCTCGCCGGCGGGCCGGGGTTTCTGCCCCCCGTGTCCCCCTCCACCGTCCAGCGCTGGCCCGAACCCTGGGTCTGCTCCTCCTCGTCCTTCTCGGACTCGTCGGTGCGGCGGGGGCCGCATCGGCGCACAGCACCCTCGAACGCTCCGACCCGCCCAACGGCGGCATGGTCGCCAGCGGCCGCACGACGCTGACGCTGTGGTTCGGCGAGCCGATCACCATGGCCAGCAGCTCGTTCTCGGTGCGGGGCGCCGACCTGTCGGCGCCACCCGTCGCGACGACCTCGACCATCGACACCGACCACACGGTCGTGCACCTCAAGACCCCGACGCTCGCGAACGGGACCTACACCATCACCTGGGCAGTCGTCGCCGAGGACGGCCACCCCACCCGAGGCACCGTCGTCTTCGGCGTGGGGTTCAGGCCTGACGGAGTCCCGTCCGCCGACGCCGGCGCACCGGACGCTGGCCAGGTGGCCCTGCGGCTCGCGGACCTTGCCGGGACGCTCGTCGCGATCGGGGCTCTGGCCGTCATCGGACAGGTGGTCGGCGCGCTCGGCCCGATCGCCGCGGGGCTGCGGCGCCGGGTCCTCACCGTCGGGGCCGTGGGGGCAGCGGTCGCCCTCGCTGCCGCCCTCGGTACACCGGTACTGACGGCCCGGACGCAGGCCGGAGGAGCCGAGGCGTCGGTGTCGCAATGGCTGGCAGCCGTACGCGACGCCCTCCTCGGCAGCACGTGGGGCCTCCTGTGGCTCGGGCGACTCGTCATGCTCGCCGTGGCCCTCGCCGGCTTCCTGCTGGCGCTCCGGTCGGTGCGGTCGATGGCGTCGGTGGCGGTAACGCGCGAGGCTCCCGGCCCGAGCCGCGCACCCCGCATCTCGTCACTGACGCAGCTGCGCCCGGCCCTCGTGGCTGCCGGAGCACTCGTCGTCGCGGCCGGACTGGACGGGTGGGCCGGGCACGCGTCGACCTTGCAGAACCGTTCGGCGGTCACGGCCCTCGCGGCGACGCTGCACGTGCTCGCGGCGGGCATCTGGGCCGGCGCCCTGCTCGTGCTGGTCCTCACCGTGGTGCCGCTCATGCGGATGGACCGCGCCACCCGACGGTCGGTGTCACCCGCCGCGTGGCGCGCGTTCAGCCCGATGGCCGCGATCTCCACCGTCGTGCTCGTCGCGACCGGCCTCTACGAGACCGGTCGACACGTCGAGGCCGTCGGTGACGTCACCCGCACCGTCTACGGCACGGCGGTCGTCGCCAAGCTGCTCCTCGTCGCGCTCGCCCTGGCACTCGCCGGCTACAACACGGTGCTCGTCAACCCGGGAATCGCCTCGCGCGTGGGCCGCGCCCTGCGCCTCGGGCCGCACTGGAGGCCACGCCGGCGTCGGCTGGCGACCACGGTGGCCGTCGAGTCGCTCGTGCTCGCCGTCGCTGTGGCCGTCGCCGCGCTCATGACCTCGGTGCCGACCGCACGCGAGGTGCGCGCCGCCCAGGCCGTCACGGCTCCGCACAGCGCCACCATCGACGGGCTCTTCGTGACCTTCGAGGCGGTGCCCCTCGGCAGCACCGTGCGACTGACCGTGCGGGCCGAGTCCGTCGTGCGCCCACAGCCAGCGCCCCCCACGGGTGTCGAGGTCGGCATCGCCGAGGGCACCTCGTCGACGCTGACGACCAGCGACGGTCAGCGCGTCGTGCTCACGCCGGTCGAGGCGGGCCGGTGGGAGGCGAGCACGGCTGAACCGGCCGCGTCCGAGTGGACCGCCGAGGTCGTCGTGCACCGCGCCGGCCGACCCGACTCGGCGGTCCTCGTGCCGTGGTCCTCGGGATCGCCCGACAGTGCCACCCCGCTCGAGCTCGCCGCGAGCGGGCTCGCCGTCGCGATGGGCTTGGGCCTCGCGACCGTCGTCGCCCTCGTGCGACGACGCCGCACCACCGGCTCCCCCACCTCCCCCTACAGAGCCGGTGGTGCGGATGGCGGCGAAGCCTCCGCCGAGGACCACGAACACCCCCGACCGACGCTTCAGGAAGTGAGCCACCGATGACGACCCGCACGCGCACCACCTCGCCACGCCGCGGCCCGGCTCTCGCCCTGCGGGCCGCCGGGACCGCCGCGCTCCTGGCCGGGCTCGCCGGCGGCGCGCTCGT